>CAMKDB010000018.1 GCA_946411155.1 uncultured Faecalibacterium sp. | reverse complement strand
TCTCCAATCGCAGATACGATTCCGACAGGTCCGGACAACTGATTGAGCGGTACTGTTCCTGTAATCAGCTGGTAGAAGCTTCTGAGGACCTGCCTAATCAGAGAAAATGTCCATAGTACTGAATGCTTGATGACCGTAACCGGGTTCTTGGGTTCTGCGTAAACATAGAAATCCAGAGAAATCGAATTCGTTCCGTCTTCGTTCGCAACCGTCAGAAAAGTAACATCCTCCAATTTGATCTTTTTGTTGTCTCGTACAACCATCATGTCACATTTTCCATCTTTCACCCACATCATTTCATAGAAAAGATCGTTTGCGATAAAAAGACGGCTTCCGTTTACGGAGAGAATCCGGTCTTTCTCCCGTAGTCCGGTAGCGTATGTTGTGGCATTATCCTGAAATCCGGCAACCGTGGTAGAAGCGATATTTCCGCCAAAGACTGTCAAAAGGCAGAGGACAGCCAATCCCAGAAGGATGTTATTCCTCGCGCCAGCGCTTACAACGCTAAGCCGGGCTCCCACAGATGCATTTGAATAAGACCCAGGGAGATCAGAATCTTCTTCCTCCCCCTCCATCATGCAATATCCTCCAATGGGAAGCAGACGAATGGAATACTTTGTCTCTTTTCCTTGTCTGGACCACAGCAACGGTCCCATTCCTATGGAAAACTCGTTAACAAGAATGCCGTTGCGTTTGGCAGCGGCAAAGTGACCAAACTCATGAATGAAAATCACTAGTCCGAAAACAAATACAGAAGCTAGTGTAGTAATTACAGCGCTCATAATTAATTCCTACCGGTTATATTTCTGAAAGACCCGTTCCCGAGCAATCCGGTCTGCCTCAAAGATATCCTGAAGCGTGTACTCGTCTTTTTCGGGGACATTGGACAGCGCATCCATCGCAATATCTCCGATATCCAGAAAACGGATCTTCTCTTTCAAGAATAAATCAACTGCCACTTCATTGGCGGCATTCAGATAAGTCGGTGCCAGACCGCCAAGTTTAGCAGCCTGTATTCCTGCTTTAAGACACATAAAAGTATCGGTATCCGGTCGTTCAAAAGTAAGCAGGTGCATCTTCTCAATCGTCAGTGGGTCTGACACAGGCAGCGCTCTGTCGGGATATGTCAGCGCATACTGAATCGGGAGTTTCATATCCGGTACACCCAACTGAGCAAGAAGCGCACCATCAGAAAAGAAGACACCGGAATGAAAAATGCTTTGTCTGTGAATAGTAATTTCGATCTTCTCCGGAGGAAGATTAAACAGCCACATCGCTTCTATCAGCTCGAGCGCTTTATTCATCAGCGTTGCGCTGTCGATGGTTATCTTGCTGCCCATGCTCCAATTGGGATGATGAAGCGCATCGGAAACCGTAACGTGTTCCAGTTCCTCCCTTGTCTTTCCGAAAAATGGGCCTCCTGAAGCAGTGAGCAATATTTTAGACAACCGTTTTGCAGAATTGACATCCTGAAGGCATTGGAAAATGGCGGAGTGCTCACTGTCAACGGGGAGCAATTTCGTTCCGTACTGACGGACAAGACCAGTAACTATTTTGCCTCCGGTAACAAGCGTTTCCTTATTGGCAAGTGCAATCGTTTTTCCCAAACGAATGGCCTCAACAGTCGGCCGAAGTCCTGCAATACCAACGATGGAAGTCAGCACCGTATCTGCATCTGATAGGCGGATCATCTCCAGTATCCCTGTTTCCCCGGAAAGGACTACCGTAGCGGTGTCAGCGACACGGGTCTTAAGGTCTGCAGCGGCCCCAGTATCGATAAGGCATGCATATGCAGGTGAAAAACGGCGGATCTGCTGTTCTATCAAATCCACACTTTTATATGCAGATAAAGCAACAACACTGATATCAAGAGAATCTACGAGTTCCAGCGTCTGTCTGCCAATCGATCCTGTCGAACCAAGAATACATAAGCGCTTTGTAGCCATACAACGCTCCCTTCGAAAAGCAGCCGGGCCATCCGAAAAGACAGCCCGGTCTATATTATGATCTTCCGCCAAAACGTCTGTTTCTTCTGTTGAACTCTTCGATAGCCTGATCTAGATGCGCTGGAGTAAAATCGGGCCAAAGCACATCCATATAGATCAATTCACTATAAGCAGCCTGCCAAAGAAGAAAGTTGGAAAGACGCTCTTCCCCGGAGGGGCGAAGGATAAAATCTACCGGCGGACATCCGGCTGTAAAGGTCCTCTCGTCAAAAGAGGCTTCATTGAAGTCTTCCGGACCTATGCGGCCTTCAGCGTAATCAACAGCCAGACTTTTGGCGATTTCAACGATCTCATCCCTGCCGCCATAATCAACAGCAATGTTGAGTATCATTCCTGGGTACTCACTGCTTTGCTGCTCAATCTCAGTCATTAATTTAACGAGTTTGTCAGACAATCTGTCCTTGCGGCCAATAAACCGTACACGGCTGGTTTCACCTTCCTGTTTGAAAGCGTCCACCAGATATTGATGAAACAGTTCCATCAACGCATTGACTTCATCAGCAGAACGAGACCAGTTCTCAGTTGAAAAGGCATAGACCGTGAGTGCTTTCACTCCGATCTTCTCACAATATCGGGAAATCGTCTGAAAGACTTCAGCTCCCTTTTTATGTCCGGCTTTACGGGGAAGGCCATTTTTCTTTGCCCATCTTCCGTTTCCGTCCATGATAATCGCGATATGCTGCGGTATTGCTGCCATCATTCAGATTTCCATGATCTCGTTTTCTTTTGCTTTAACGGCCTCATCAACAGCTTTGATCTTCTCATCCGTCGCCTTCTGAATATCATCAGTGAGATCCTTCAAATCATCTTCAGTAATCTCACTTTTTTTCTCCATCTGTTTGAATTTCTCAATAGCATCACGACGGATGTTCCGAACGGCAACCTTCGCATCCTCACCCATTTTTTTGATGCCCTTAACAAGTTCTTTTCTTCGTTCTTCCGTCAACTGCGGGAAAACAAGGCGCAGATTGCGGCCATCGTCTGTGGGATTGATGCCGATATCGGAAGCCATGATTGCTTTGGAAATCTTGCTGATCGTTGAGGGATCCCAAGGTGAGATAACGAGTATTCTGGCCTCGGCAACAGAGACAGCAGCCATCTGGTTGATCTTAGTCGGAGTACCATAATAGTCGACCGTAATCTTGTCAAGAACAGCAGGATTTGCTCTTCCGGCACGGACAGCAGCAAGCTCAGCGGTCAAGTGATCGATTGTTTTCTGCATATTCGCCTGATAGGGCTTTACCAGTTCATTCATTCTAAATCAAGCCTCCTGAATAAGTGTACCAATGTCCTCCCCTTCAACTGCTCTCAACAGGTTCATCGGATCGGACTGGAGATCAAAGACATAAATCGGAATATTGTTATCCCTGCACAGACTAGCCGCAGTGGAATCGATTACGGCAAGATTATCGGCGAGGACCTTAGAAAAAGAGATTGTGTGATAGCGCTTGGCATCGGGATAACGATGAGGATCCTTGTCATACACGCCATCAACAAGAGTCGCTTTGAAAACAACATCAGCGCCGATTTCCGCAGCACGCAAAGCGGAAGCGGAATCGGTAGAGAAGAAAGGATTTCCTGTCCCACAGGCGAGAATTACAATTCTTCCTTTCTCCAGATGACGGATCGCCCGGTTCCGGATATAAGGTTCCGCGACATTCTGGATTGGAAAAGCAGTCATTACACGCACTTCTGAACCAAGTTTTTCCAGTGTCTCAGCGACCGCAAGAGCATTCATAACTGTAGCAAGCATACCAATATGGTCAGCACGAGTACGTTCCATCTCGCCGGCATCTCTGCCTCTCCAGAAGTTACCTCCTCCCACAACAATCGCTACCTGAACTCCCAGATCCGCCGTTGCCTTAATCGCTGTAGAGATAGCTTGCAATGAATCATAATCGATTCCAAAATGTTTGGCACCCGCAAGTGCTTCACCGGATAATTTTAGCAGAATTCTCTTATAATCGCTCATATCAGCCTCCCGCAATTCTAGGTTCAATTTTAGCCCATACGAGAAAAGAACGCAACGAAAAAAGTTGCGTTCTCTTTTCTTAAGGATGTTTTAGTGTTTGATCTGAGCTGCGACCTCAGCAGCAAAGTCCTCGTTGCGTTTTTCCAGGCCTTCGCCTTTTTCATAACGGAGGAACTTCGTAACAGAGATCGGAGTGCCAAGCGCTTTGGAAGTCTTGTTCACATAGTCAGCAACGGACATATCACCGTCTTTGACGAAAGGCTGCTCAAGCAGGCATACTTCCTTGTAATACTTTCCAAGACCACCAAGGATAATCTTTTCAAGAATATTCTGGGGCTTATTTGCATTCTTAGGATCCTCTTTCAACTGAGCGATACGGATCTCTTTCTCCTTGTCAATAACCTCAGCAGGAACGGAATCCTTATCAAGGAACTGAGGACTCAGAGCTGCAACCTGCATGGCGATGTCTTTGCCGAAAGTGATGAACTCCGGATTCTTCGCAATAGCGGGATCAACATCAAATTTGACCAGTGTTGCATAAACGCCGCCCATATGAATGTAAGGAACAGTAACGCCTTCGACACGTTCGAAACGACGGATCTTGATATTCTCGCCGATCGTGAGGATACGCTCACGAAGCATCTCTTCAATGGTTCCCTCACCACCATCACAGGCAAGAAGTTCTTCCACTGTAGCCGGATTGAACTTTACGACTGCATTGGCAGCTGCCTCGACGAAGCTCATAAACTTCTCATTCTTAGCAACAAAGTCAGTCTCGGAGTTAACCTCGAGAATCACACCAACGTTCTCATCGGAACATGCGTAAACGACGCCTTCTGCAGCAATCCTGCCAGCCTTCTTTTCCTGGGCAGCAAGTCCGCGCTCTCTCAGGATCTCAATCGCACGATCGAAATCGCCGTCAGCTTCTGTCAATGCCTTTTTGCAATCCATCATTCCGCATCCGGTTCTCTCACGGAGGGACTGTACGTCTTTAGCTGTAAATGCCATGTTTTCTCTCCTAATACCTAATTACTCTGCATCATTCTCGGCTGCTTCTTCGTTGGTGTCAGCATTATCTTCGAGCTGAACGCCCTGACGGGCCTCGATGATTGCATCAGCCATGGCGGAAGTGATCAGCTTAACGGCGCGGATAGCGTCATCATTACCCGGAATAATCACATCGATCTCATCGGGATCACAGTTCGTATCAACGATCGCAAAAATCGGGATACCAAGCCTTCTGGCTTCGCGAACCGCAATGTGCTCTTTTCTCGTGTCAACGATGAACACCGCTGCCGGCAGTCTTTCCATGTCCTTGATTCCGCCGAGGAATTTCTCGAACTTGGCGATCTCGCCTTCATACTTGCTGACTTCTTTCTTTGTCAGCATGTCAAAAGTGCCATCCTCGCGCATCTGCATAAGCTGATTCAGGCGGGCGATTCTGCGGCGAATGGTGCGGAAGTTAGTGAGCGTGCCACCCAGCCAACGGCTGTTAACATAAGGCATACCGCAACGTTCTGCTTCGGCCTTGATTGACTCCTGAGCCTGTTTCTTCGTACCGACAAAAAGAATCTCGCCTTCGGAAGCAACGTCTCTCATCTCATTATAGGCCTTGTCAAGGAACTTGACTGTCTGCTGAAGGTCGATAATGTGGATGCCATTACGATCAGTGTAAATGTACGGAGCCATTTTGGGGTTCCAGCGCTTGGTTTGATGTCCAAAATGGACACCGGCTTCAAGCAAAGCCTTCATCGGGACAACTGCCATTGATGAATCTCCTTAAAAATTTGTTATTTAATTATTCCTCTGTACGGATACATTTCCAGCAGTCAAATGACCACAAGCCAGAAACAATTCCGCACATGCGAAATCCAAAATATTTTATCATGCACCCTACACGTATGCAAGCACATTTTTGAACTATCTGAGTTCTCTTGGCCGAATATAGTAAATAATCATGGAATCATTCCGGAAAATCTCATCAACAAACGTATCCGACAATTCCCAATCTCCAGTGACAACCTTTTCAAAGATCAGATACTGAACACCCTCTTGGGCAAGTAACAGAGAGAAACTTTCCTGTTTCGTATCATTAAAGAAACGGACAATCGTGTCTCTTCGGATTTTCTCGTCCGTATTATTGTTGGAGTCTTCCATCGTCACATAGCCCCATCCTTCCAGGAAGCAGCTGCGCTCAGAGAAGACTGAACCGCAGAAATACTTGTTATTTGTGGAATATCTGTAGTCGGAGAACACTGCATCTTCCGGTGTATTTTCTTTCAGCCAGATGAAGGCCTCATACTCTTCCGGTGTAATGATTGGTCCGCGAAGGAGAGTAAGATCCACCGATTTTCCCTGTTTGTAATTTGAGATGGAATAGGTCAATGCAGACTTCAATGCGCTTGCAGAAGGCATCTTGGTACAGTCATCTCCCATGAACAAGCCATAAGAATCAGTTACATCCTGTGGAAGAGCAAGCAGGAGAAGCAATGTCAGAACGGCTGCGAAGACTTTACCTTTCTTCCCCTCCCTTCTCTCCCATAGTTCATCCAGAGCGGATGTGCCGCAGAGGAAACAGACCGGATATACACCCGAGAGGAAATAGATCTCACTGCTTCCCATCTGTTTCATCACGTTAATTAGCACCATGCCGCAAAGAACAGTGGAAAGTGAGAAGATATCAAAGATCGAATGGCGTTTCAGTAGAATAAAACTGCAAATTATTACAGCAAGCAGAGAAACCGTTGTGACCAAAGATATCGAAATAGAATAATACCCAACAGAAAGCGTTTTATAGAGCCAGTCAGGCATTTTTTCATAGATAGAATAAGAAAATGGTGTTCTGGTTGCCGAATAGAAAAATGATACTGACATGCTGTCGCCCGCACCCTGTCCATAAATCAGCCAGTAAACAACAAAAAACGGTACAGCATAAGTCAATCCCTTTGGAAAAACATATAGATTCCGTTTTCTGATCAGTTCTATAAGAAGGACGAAGCAAATGCCAAAAAGATATGTTACTGCCAGCGGTCCTTTTGAAATCATGCCCGCGCACAAAAAAACAGAAGCAAGAATATGAAGCAGATTCAATTTTTTGTTTCTTTCCTGTGCATGAGCGAAAACAATAAGCGAAAGAAAACAGAAAATCAGACCGAACGGGAATCCGATCGTATCCATATACAGATAATGCATGAAGCCAAAACTTGGAATCATTGCAAAAACAAAAGGAATCACCGACCTCAGCGAACCGCGGATACCGATACGGTCAGCAAGAGCCGTAAAGCAGAGCACACACAGAGGAGAAATCAAAATCAACGACAGTTTCATTACAGCAACGAAAGCAGTAACATTAAGCGTCCTCATCACCGTGGAAGTAAAAATGTAATAGCCTAGATGATACGGGAAAACCCATCCTGACATTTGAAGGGAAGTCATGGGAAAACTTCTGGACGCAGCAACCGTCAGACCTACCCCATTCAGTGTGTCGTGATAAAAATTTCTTGCTCCAACAAGATCCGGTTCTAGATTGGCCATGGAAAGGATAACGAAAGTAATCGTCATGGCGAGAGAACAAACAAGAAACAAAGAAATATCAAACGCTCCAAATTGAACTGCGACAATCTTTTTCCGAATTCGAACCGCAAGTAAAATCAGTAATATGATCGATACCGCAATCAAAGCGTACGGAATAAGTGAAGGGAAACCGAGAGGAACAAAGATAAAATACAGGACAAACTCAATAACAAACCCCAAACCGAAGGACAAGGCAATCCGTTCAGACTGAAACAATTCAACCTGAAACAAAGAAAGCATCGTATATCCAGGAAGAAACACAAGAAACAACAAGAAGGCCAAGTAAGAAATGCAAACCCTGACCGGCAAGGCAAGCAACTTTACAGACGCCGCACCCCAAATCAAAGCAAGAACTGGCAGCGCAAACCAAATCTTCCGATTCTGAACTCTGTTATCCATGTAAATATCCCATCCGATTAATTTATTTCAGTTCTACAACGGTAACTCCAGCATCCCCTTCACCATATTCGCCGAGTCTGAAACTACGAACATAGGAAAGTCTTCTTAACCAATTCTGGATTCCTTTTCGCAAAGCTCCGGTTCCTTTTCCATGAATTATGCTCACGTAATGCAAATGGGCAAGTTGAGCCTGATCAAAAACAGTCTCAATATCAGCTATCGCTTCTTCCACTGTCTTTCCGCGAACATCAACTTCTGTTTTCTTATCTGTATCCGTTAGAGTTTTAACATTGGAAGTCTTCTGATACTGTTTTTTTGTTTCCTTCTTCTGAACAACCCTGAGATCATCGAAAGATACTTTGGTCCTGATAGGTCCACTCTGAACTTCAGCCGTTCTGGAAGCATCATCACAAGAAAGAACGACTGCATTCGCAGAAAGACTTATGACGTATAGAGTGTCTCCTTTATGGACAGAATCCGGTTTCGGAAGCATCTCTTCGGTAATGTTGCGTTCCGGAGAATTATCCACCAGTCTGATGCTGTCCTGATTCAGAATCTGTTTCGCTCTGGAAATGTTCTTCTTTCTGGCTTCCTGATCGTTCTTGTCCATTCTGCGAAGTTCATCAATCAGTTTGGACGCTTCAGCAGCGATATCAGCCGAGAGCTGACGGGACCTGATCTTCGTGCGCTCCGTTTCCGCCTGACTCTCCTTAATAAGACGCTGAGATTCGATGTTCGCCTCTTCCAGTTTCTCTTTGGCCTGACGCTGCAGCTCTTTTACGGCATCCCGTTCCTTCTCCAGTTCTTTTGACATCTGGTCCAATCGAGATAATACTTTTTCGAATCGAATATTGCTGGAATTGATCTTTTTGGAAGCGCTGTTTATCAGTTCGGAATCCATACCGAGGCGCTGGCATATCAGCAAAGCGTTCGACTGACCGGGAATCCCCATAATCAGTCTGTATGTTGGCGACAATGTCTCCAGATCGAAGTCACAGGACGCGTTCTCAACGCGCTCTGTTTCTAGCGCAAACATTTTTACCTCACCGTAATGGGAAGTAGCTATGGTTTTAGCTCCAATAGAAAGCAGTTTTTCCAAAATTGCTTCTGCCAGAGCGGCTCCTTCAGATGGATCAGTACCAGACCCAAGCTCATCCAGAAGAATCAGACTCCTGTCATCTGCCAGTTTCAGTATCTTTGTAATATTGGAGATATGTGACGAAAACGTGGACAGATTTTGTTCGATACTTTGTTCGTCTCCGATATCTACAAGAATGTGGTGAAAAACGGAGAGATCAGTATCCTGTCCCGCCGGAACGGGTATCCCACAGGAAGCCATGATAGTCAGCAAGCCGACTGTTTTAAGTGTTACCGTTTTACCTCCGGTATTGGGGCCGGTGATAACCAGGGCATCATAATCCGAACCCAGAACAAGCGTAATCGGAACAACCTTTCTCTTGTCTATGAGAGGATGTCTGGCACTGGACAGCCGAATGAATCCCTGATCATTCATCTCAGGTATCACACAGTTGTTATCCAAGGCATATCTGGACTTTGAGAGGAGCACATCGATTTCCACACATGATCTGTGACCGGTTTCCATACGCTCTGAACCGGAAGCGACTCTGGCAGTAAATGCGCTCAATATCCTCTCAATCTCCTGCTGCTCCTCTGCTTTAAGCTGCATGATCGTATTATTCGCCTCTACGACAGCAGAAGGCTCAATAAACAGAGTACTTCCCGATGAAGAAACATCGTGGACGAGACCAGGAATCGCATTTTTGTTTTCAATCTTGACCGGAACAACGAACCTTCCGCCGCGCATCGTCACGATGGATTCCTGCAGATATTTTGCATTTGCCTGAGAATGGATCAGATTGTCCAGCTTGTCCCTGATCGCGTTTTCCTGTTTGAGAATTCTTTTTCGAATCGAGGCAAGCGCTGGACTGGCAGCGTCTGACATCTCCGTTTCAGATAGAATCGAATTGTCAAGATCCGCCTCCAACCCGTAGTCCTCATAAAGAGAAAAGAAAAACGGATCTGTATACTGCGTTTTTTCCGGACTGGGGTGATACCAGTTTCTGAGCTGCCTTCCGTTGGAAAGAAGTCTCTTGACCTGAATCAGTTCTGCCATGGAAAGACTTCCGCCTTTTTTTGCCCTGCGAAGAATCGGTACGATTCCGTCCTCCGAGTAGAGCATAGGCGGATTTTGTTTTGCGATGATATCCATCACTCCGTCAGTCCTTCCAAGAAGCGTGACGGCATCCTGAAGATAAGCGGCAGGTTCCAGTTCAAGAATCTGTTCCTTCGCTTCACCGCTCACTGCATATGCAGCGATTCGCTCCTGGATCTTATTGAATTCAAGTCGATTAAGATAATCGGTTTTGGACATTTATCATATCTCCAAAAAAGCACCTGTTCCCTACACAGCTTTAAGTGGAAATCAGTGCGTTGTAATAGTTCAATGTCTGAACATCATGCTCAATATGCGTGAGCAGAAAACGCTCAGCAATATAGCAAAATGCTTCTCTGGCAGGAGGTTTCAAATCAAAAGCCATTGCCCGCCGAGGTTCAGAAGTGATGACATACTGAACAGCACGTATTGCTGAAAATGGTATATCTGCAGGAACCCCTTTTCTGGCAGAACAGTCAGAACAATACCAGGAACCGGTAAAGTAGTCAAAGAACACAGAGGATGACTGCTCTGAACCGCAGGAAGAGCAGGCACTTACATTAGGCATATACCCGGATAGAGTCATCATTGTAAGTTCAAAAACTGCCTTGATCTGCCATTGCGGTTTCGCTTTCGTATTCAGCAGATGAAGCATGTTCATCATTATATTCAGATATTCTTTTGTCTCTTCTCCGGAAGGCATCAGGAGCCTTATCACTTCACAAAAATATGTTGCGAGAGCATAGGAAACAGCATCCCCATATATAGAGAGGAATTTCTGCTGGCTCTCCGCATTCACTACAGTGAACATATTTTTCCCGGAGGCAAGTTCAAAATTAGAAAAAGAAAGCATGGTAGTTGCAGACGTCAACCGGCCGTTCGGTCTCAAACAGCCTCTGGCGTATGCCGTTACCAAGCCTTCATCCGTCAGTATAGTAAGGACTTTATCCGCTTCACCGGTGCGGGCATTCCAAATTATCAATCCGTCCTTCGCAACATTCAAACCTGAGCAATCCTCTTCCTAAAACCCGAGTTCCTTGAGATCGAATTCCTTTTCTCTCCAATCCTGTCTCACCTTGACCCAACACTGGAGGTTGACGTGACAATCAAGAAATTCTTCGATCTTTTGCCTTGCTTCCGAAGATATCTTCTTAAGCATCTTCCCCTGCTTACCAATGATCATTCCTTTATGGCTGTCTCTCTCACAGTAGATTGTTGCGTCAATGTCGATCAGTTCGCCGTCTTCCCGTTCTTTGAAACGAAGAATCTCAACCGCACATCCATGAGGCAACTCATCTCTAAGGTTATAAAGTAGTTTCTCTCGAATGATCTCTGCAACAACATATTTTTCAGGAATATTGGTCAAAGCATCATCCGGGAAAAAATGAGGCCCCTCGACAGCGAAACCAGACAGAACTTTTTTTAGTTCCCCAACGCCTTCACCTGTAAGAGCGCTAAAGGCAACTTTTCTCGCAAAAGGATAATTCTCGGAAAGAATCTTAAGATATTTTTCCGGTGTTTCCGGTTGGGATAAAATATCAGTCTTGTTCAAGCCAAGGACAACAGGAATCTCGTTTTGTTTCAACTCTTTCAGCAGTCTCTGTTCATCCTCGCTGAACTGTAACTGGGGTGTAGTGACAAAAAGCGCGCAGTCCACATCCATATAGGTGTCACGAACGGATTTGATCAGTTTTGCATCCAGCTTGGTTCTCGGTTTGTGAAAACCCGGCGTATCCAGAAACACATACTGAATTCCATCAACGTCTGTCAGAATCCCGGTGATTCTTGTCCTTGTCGTTTCTGCTTTGGGAGATATGATTGCAAGGTCAAAATCAATCAGCCTATTAAGCAGGGTAGATTTTCCTGCATTTGGCCGACCGACAAGAGAACAATAAAGATTTTTTTCAGTAATAGCCATCAATCAAGTACATAAGTGGTTCCGCGCGGAAGTCCCAGCTGCTTCAGAACTCCCTCTTCCCGCTCTCTCATACGAACTTGTTCAAGCCCGCCCGCTTCGTGATCATATCCCAAGAGGTGCAGCATTGAATGAACTGTCAGATAAGCAACCTCTCTCTCAAAACTATGCCCGAATTCTTCCGCCTGAGCCTGAGCATGTTCAAGAGATATAACGATATCACCAAGCGGAACACAACCGGTATCCGGAGACACTTCATACTCCCCGTTCTCAGTCAATGGAAAAGAAAGAACATCTGTAGAACGATCCACATTTCGATATTCAAGATTCATTCTATGGATTTCTTCGTCATCCACAAAAGAAACGCTGACCTCAGCAGGATACTGGAAATTTTCAAATTTTAAAACAGCCTTGCAGGCGCGCCTGACAAGAAGACGTGTTCCGGAAGGAACTTTGATCTCTTTTTGTCTGTCATCAATGTAGACGCGTGTCAAACTATTGTTCATACTCTATCCTTCTTTCTTCTGTCCGAAGACGAAACCTTTTCATATGCATTGACAATGTCCATAACCAGTTTGTTACGTACAATATCTTTGTGTGTGAATCGCACTATATCTATTCCGGGAATTCCGTTCAGAATCCTGACTGCCTCCACTAGCCCGCTCTTTTTCCCGTCCGGAAGGTCAATCTGTGTAATATCTCCATTCACGACCATATGTGAACTAGATCCCAAACGGGTCAAAAACATTTTCATCTGTTCGCGCGTAGTGTTCTGTGCTTCATCCAGAATGATGAAAGCATCATCCAATGTCCGTCCGCGCATATATGCAAGAGGCGCGACCTCAATGATTCCCCGCTCAACGTTCTTTTGGAATACTTCAGGACCCATTGCATCAAACAAGGCATCATACAATGGTCTCAGATAGGGATCGATTTTGGTCTGCAGATCTCCAGGAAGAAATCCGAGTTTCTCACCTGCCTCAACTGCCGGTCTTGTCAGTATGATCCTTGAGACATCATGTTTTTTCAACGATGCACAGGCCATCATTACCGAAAGATACGTCTTTCCCGTACCAGCTGGTCCAATACCGAATACAATCGTGTTCTTCTGTATTGAATCAATATATTTTTTCTGTCCCAGAGTCTTAGGATGTATAGCCCTTCCCTTAGCAGACACGTAGATGCATTCATCTGCAAGCGAAGATAAAGCCTCCGCCTCTCCAGATGTACCGCTGAGGACAAAATACCGTAGCGTCTGGTCGTCCAATACTCCCCCGCAATTGATCACGTTCATCATCTCAGAACTGATCTTCTCAAAACTGGAAACAGCATCATCGCTGCCTGTAACAAAAAGCAACTCCCCCCTGCCTGTAACAGAAACTGAGAGTTCCTTTTCAAGATAACGCAAATTTGAATCCAGCGCCCCGGCAAATAAAGCAGCTTTTTCAACAGAACCCAGATTGATTTCTTTCGTCATTCCCAAATACCAAAACACAATTTTATACAGTATAACACAATTCAGTAAAAAACACTGCAGACTTTACTTTAAACGGGATTGTCGCTAAAATGTAAAAAAACAGTGAGGAAGCATTCAGTTGAGAAAAAACCTTCATCTTTTCGATAATAAGATAGCTCCTGCATGTGAATACTGCGAGCATGGACATGATTCCGCAGATTATGATATGACGATGTGCAAAAAGCATGGCGTTGTTTCTCCCTATTTCCGGTGCAGGAGTTTTAAATATGATCCTCTCAGGAGAAAACCGAAGCGGTTGGAAAAGCAGGATTTCCAACCGGAAGATTTCTCATTATAAGTTGATGAAATAATCAGAATAATGCAAAAAACTGTGAAAGACCGCTTCAACGATGCGTTCTCTCACAGTTTTGTTTTTATCCTGTCTTCACTGCTTACGTGTTCTTGACAACATACCCTTCATCGCTGATCCGATATACAGAACCACCCTGTACCGTGTGCGTCACAAGGTAATCATGCCAACGCTGATACCCTGCGTAGCCGAAGTGAACACCGTCCGGCGCTGCATAGCTGGGATCCAGATATCCATCCGGGGTAGAAAAAGCAGCATTGATGTCGAGGAAATAGCAACCCAATTCTATAGCAAGCTGCCTGATACCATCGTTGTACAGATGGAAATTTTCCTTTGAAAAACTGGGGTTTTCAATAGATTTGGATTCGGATACAGGAGGAATAGACTGAAGGATGACCATACAGTCCGGGTTTTCCGTCATAATCGCCTTAACCAGTTCACGATATCCATCCAACAGCCAGTCCGTCGTAGCCCAGTTGATTCCGTTGGTACCGAGCATGATATACAGTTTTCTGGGAGAATAGTATTTTACAGCCTCAATCATGTTCATCGGCTCGCCAGTACCAGTAGTGGTAAATTCCTCCGTCATCGCATTATGCGTATTGACGCCGACCTTATAAACAACATTAAAGCTTTCAAACATATCATAGATTGTAAGGCCGGAAGTAATGGAATCCCCGAAAAACAGAGCATCGGAAAAATAACCGTCATCCACCGCAACAGACTCCGGAATTTCATAACCGTTCCCGGCATTGTCAGAAGCTCTCGTCGATGCAATGGTCACAAGTCCCAAGTCAGCCTTTTTATCGTAATCATGGAGCGTAGAGCGGTCCAAATGATAAGAAACTGCCCGGGAGGAGATAATTACAGAAGCAACAAAAAAAGCTATCGGCAACAACAGTAACCAAATTGTATGCCCCAGAGCTTCTTTGACAGATTCTTTTCTTTTTATTGAAGTTTCTTCCATATATATAACCCAATCGTACAATCAATCCAATTAATTATAACACAACTCAATCAGCAATGCGAACAATAATATCGATACGATATATACCATTCCCTTTCCCATTATTCATCCTTTCAGTAAACCCTTCATGTCGAGCTCTTTGTTTCTGTCTGTTTTTTCGATTGACACCCTTATTTACTTTGGATATAATGACTAGGCAAATTAAAAAGATGCTGGTATGGCTCAGTCGGTAGAGCAGCTGATTCGTAATCAGCAGGTCGGCGGTTCGAGTCCGCCTACCAGCTCCAACGAGCATTTGTGAGCTAAATGGTCCAAATGCTCCTTTTTTTCAATTCCAGAAAAAAGCTTAAGGTCTCAGGATGAAGGTATTTGATTCAGAATTATATGATGGTGGTCTGATGCGCGACGGCATCATTTTTTCGCTTACATATTTTATTACACTACTTTTCACGCTGGATTTTGCAGTGTCCTCACTCTGGATCCTCCTTCTTTTTGTAGTCTGTGCCACGCTTTCTGTCTGTTGGACTGTTCATTGCTATAAATTACAGTTGCCGACGGATACCCTCATCGGTCCTTTATATCTGCTTGTGGGTTTATGCTATGCTTTTTTCCTTCCGATATCCGCAGAAACACCGTCTCATTTCTCAACGATTCTTGGAGATGGACAATTCTTTTCCAGACTGCTCTATCTTCCGATGTATACCTTCTGCACAGGCTTCATTCCTGTTACCGCTGCTTGTTATGTCGCCAGAGTATTTGCTGTCCTTTTCGCAGCATTAATCGTCTGGTTTTCTGTTCAGACGATTCCATACGGAGAGACCTTCCTTGCTATCATCTGTTTTTTGCCTTCATCGATTTTTAGTATTGTTTCTGGAAGTTCGATCGGTACATCACTGATGCTTTCTGTTCTCTTCATTGCATTGGTTATCCGCGTTTCATACACAAAAGCTTTTTACGTCATGACAATACGATACCGCATTGCTTTGGCAGCATCTGCTTTCCTGATGGTTCTCTCCGATCTTGCCTGTCTTGCGTTTCTCGCATTGCTCTTTATGATTCCCGCCAGATGTTACGGTGACCGTAAAAACCGCTTCTCTTTTGTGGGCACGATGGTCTTTATCACACTTCTCATAATCGGTTACCGTGTTTACACTACCAGCAATTATGCCACATCCGTTTTCTCCAAATCAGCCGTCTTTACAGAACAAATCCTAGGAAGGCCGTTCTATTTCGTTCTGACTCTTGTTCGTACATTCTTTACTAATGGCGGCAGATATCTTTTGAATCTTGTGGTTCCTTCTCCGGGACTTCTCACCCTGGTTCCATGGCCATTTATTCTTACGTTTATAGTCGGTTTCGTATATACCATCTATTTCGATGCCGGTCTCTCTCCTAAACGCTTTTACGTCATCCGTTGTACTTTAATCTCTACTGCGCTGTTTATTCTTGTTATTGCTACAAAAGGTTATCTCTTCTCTCCGGATTTCTCCTCTGGTTTGATCTCCGGTTTTATCGGAACCGAATTCCTCCCTGTCGCACTTCCGGCCGGTTTTCTTTTGAAACGGTTGTTCAAGCACCCATCAGCTGCACAGAAAAACCTGACTTTCGCTGTATTGATATGTGTGCTTGCCAATATTGCTTCAGCGCTATTCCTGGCTTAATTCTCTTGCCATTAATACAAAAAGCATCCCATATTAATATGTACCCCAAATCCTGGACATTAGAACAATAAGAATTAGGTACTCATGGACATCTCCCTGTAAATGGCGGGAGGTGTCCATTTTGTTTTCTTCTGGATCCGTTCGTAGTTGTAATAATTCATATAGTCTCGGACAGCAATGGAAAAGGCCTCAAAGGAGGGATACTCCTTCTCATGTCCGTAGAACATCTCTGTCTTCATCCTTCCAAAGAAGGTTTCAATTATGCAGTTGTCGTAACAATTGCCTTTTCTGGACATAGACTGGATAATACCTTGTTTTTTTAGCATATTCACATATACCTGGTGCTGGTATTGCCATCCCATATCAGAATAGAGGATCAGTCCTTCTGTTTTCGGAAATCTCTCAAAGGCTTCTGTGAGCATATCTGTCACTTGTTCCAGGTTTGGACTTCGGGAGAGGTTGTAGGAGACGATTTCATTCGTTGCCATATCCAATATCGGAGACAGATAGCATTTGCCCCAGGGCAAGGAGAATTGGGACACATCCGTAGACCATTTCTGCATTGGCTTTTCCGCATGGAAATCTCGGCTAATAATGTTGTCAGCGGTCTTTCCAACCTTTCCCTGGTAGGAATGGTATTTCTCTTTTGGCCGTTTTCCTTTTAGTCCCAGTTCATGCATCAGCCGCTGGACCTTTTTGTGGTTCACGTGGATTCCGCTATTCTCCAGTGCTTTGTGTATCCTCCGGACTCCGTATCTGCCGCGGTTCTTATCATATTCCGCTTCTATCTGCTCTTTTAACTCTTTGTCTTTTTCTTTTAGAGACAATAGCTGCTTCAACTCAAAATAGTAGGTGGACCGAGGCATACTCAGAGTTTTCAGTAGATCTGTTAGTCTGTATCCTTCGCTTCGGAGCTCTTGGATCGTTTTTGTTTTCTCGCCTTGAGTCGCGCTGCTTCCTTTTCGCGTCTCAAGGCCATTAATTTTTTTATTGCTGCTGTCTCCGCTCTTAGATATTCATTCTCGGCTCGCAGCCGTATTAATTCTTCTCTCTCGGACTCCGTTAGTTCTCGAGGCGCTTCCTTCTTTGTCATTGGCTTGGGCTCCTTGGGCACTCTCCTTTTCGGTTTGTTTATTAACCCCTGATACCCTTCCATTCTATATTTCTGTACCCAGTTGTACAATTGGCCCGAATTAACACCTGCTTCATCTGCTACTGGCCGGAGTCCTCTTCCTGCTAGCACCTTTTCCACTAACTCTAGTTTTTCTTCTGGCGTCCACTTCCGGGAATGGCCTTTGTGTTCTAGCGATTCCAGCCCTGCTTTTTCACTTCTTCTTACCCAACTCCTTATCGTTTGATGGAATTCCTTCAAAGTCAGCCCTTCAGGTATTTCTGGATACTCCCTTCGATAATTCATCTCGATGCACATCAATTTGTACTCGTTACTGTATTTCATAACAATACCCCCAATACTGGTTTCTTTGTCCAGTATTGGGGGTACATATCATATGGGATGCTTTTTTTCTTTCTCTACGGCTGCGTGCAGATACATGCACCGTTACCCTAAACTTAAAGTTTACTGAAAAAACAAGAAATAGCGCTATACAACGCATATACGTCATAACACGACGACAATTCATAAGGCGAATGCATTGATAGGAGGCCCACTCCTATATCAATTGTCTCGATTCCAAGAGAACTGACGTATCTGGCAACTGTACCCCCACCGCCTTCATCAACTTTACCAAGTTCCCCAATCTGCCACGGAACTTTTCCCTCATCAAAGACCCGTCTCAATTCACCAAGATACTCAGCTGAAGCGTCATTGCTTCCTCCCTTACCGCCGCTTCCCGTATATTTCGACAGTGTCGGGCCGCAATTGAGATAAGCGGCATTTCTGCGCTCATAGACCTCGGGGAAATTAGGATCATAAGCGACATTGACATCCGCAGACAGGCATTTTGAACTTAGGTAAACGCGCTCGGGCGCCACATGATGCGGGGCGCAAAGCAGGGAAATGAAATTCTTCAGCATATCTGAACAAAGCCCTGTATTTCCCACAGACCCAATCTCTTCTTTGTCAGCAAGGACTACAACACATGTCTTTGAAGGAGACTCAATCTCTGCGAGAGCCATTAGGGCAGTATAACCACACACCCGGTCGTCCTGTCCGTAAGCTCCAATGAAACTGCGGTCAAGGCCGATATAACGAGCCTGATAAGCGGGCACGACTTCCAGTTCAGCGGAAATAAAATCATCTTCGATCATGCCATAACGCTCATTAAGAATCCGGAGCATATTAATCTTAACGGCATCTTTTTCTTCACCCTCATAAGGCTGACTCCCCAAAATGATATTCAGCTGTTCCCCGCTGATGATCTCACCCATCGTTTTGCTTCCCTGAGCTTTTCGCGCGAGATGCGGGAGAAGATCAGTGATATAGAAAACGGGGTCCGACGTATCCTCGCCGATACAGACCGTGATTTCTCTACCATCTTTCAATACAACAGTTCCATGTATCGCGAGAGGAATAGTAGTCCACTGGTATTTCTTGATTCCACCGTAATAATGCGTCTTCAGGAAAGCAAGATTCGTTTCCTCATATAAAGGCTTTGGTTTGACATCCAATCTCGGACTATCGACATGAGCAGCTGTAATAAGAAAACCTTCTTCAAAGGGTTTTGTACCGATTACAGCAGCGATTACACTTTTTTTGTGATTCAGCCAGTAGACCCTATCACCCGGTCTATATGCCTTATCCGGGTCGAAGCATTGAAAACCTCTTTCACTCAGAATAGAAACCGCCTCTTTTGAAGCTTCTCGCTCTGTTTTCGCACGATTCAGAAATGACATATAACCATTACAGAAAGCAGTCACTTCATCAGCGCATACAGCTAGCGGAACAGAAAATGGTTTTCCCTGTTTCGACAGAAGTTCTTCACCCAATTTTTTCTTTTTCATAATCAAACTCCTTGTTTGCTATTCATCCAGTCATGCGCTTTTGATAGAATCAGCTGCGAATATAAGCGAAGCAGAGCAGGATCTCCATCATTCAGCAAAACAATGTCGGAACGCCTGATCGCCTCACTGGAATCGAACTGCGCATTCAATCTGTCTTCTGCGGCGCGTGCAGAAATCTGATCTCTGCTACAAATTCTTTGAATCAGAATGTGTCGCGGCGCAGTCAAATAAACAGTCAAATCACATATTCTGTCCATTCCGCTTTCAAAATACGCCCCTGCCTCAACCACGATTACCTTAGTCCCTTTTTGCTCATGTTCGAGGATCAAACGATTTATATGCTCCAGAACATAATGATGTGTAATGGCATTTAACTTTACAAGCTTTTTTGCATCAGAAAACACAATCGGGCCCAGAATACTGCGGTCAATTCTTTGGTTTTCGTGATCCTCGACAACAGTACCGAACTCCGCGACGATATCTTCGTAGCATCTAGTTCCTGCGGTCTGAAGCTCCCGAACAATCCTGTCACAATCAATTATAGTAGCTCCAGATAAAGACAGTTCACGCAACAAACTGCTCTTTCCAGACCCGCTTGGGCCAGTTATTCCCAATACGATCATTTTATCTCTACCACCTGAAAACCGGCAGCTCTGATCAGTCGGTTCGATACTGCAAGCGCTTTACCGATGTGACCAGGAGCATGAATCAGAATTCTTTTTACTTCTTTTGAGTCCAGATCTCTTAATATCGCAAAAATATTGTGCGCCTGTTCTTCTGATGAGGAGGCATTTCCATAACTTACATGAGGAATCGAGATTCTCTCACTCTCCTCGGAAAAGCACATAGCCACGTCCCCTTCACGGGCATTTTTCTCCAGATATTCAATATAATTCCTACTATCCGAGTCGATCAGAATCACTTCACAACCAGGCGAATAATGCCGATGTTTTAGACCGGGAGATTCTACCTTCTCATCCGCTTTAACCTCACGGAAGACTGCAGGTGAGATCTCTGCTTCTGGAACCCAGCGTCTGATTTCTTCCAGAGAAATGATTCCTGGACGAAGAATCATAGGCACTTCTCCTGTAACAGAGATAACTGTGCTTTCCACCCCGACCCTGCATTCGCCCCCATCAATTATAAGTGGTATCAAACCATCTAGGTCATGTACACAGTGATCAGCAGTCGTAGGAGACGGTTTGCCGGACAGATTAGCAGATGGCGCAGCAAGAGGTATTCCAGCCGCATCAATGATTGCTCTTGCAACCGGATGCTCTGGAAAACGTATTGCTACAGAATCCAGTCCACATGTTACCACATCAGAAACCTTCTCAGTTTTTTTGAAAATGATTGTCAAAGGCCCCGGCCAGAAATGCTGAATCAGTACACCAGCACATTCGGGAACAGACTGGACAAGTCCATCCATCATTTTCAAATCACTGATATGAACGATCAAAGGGTTATCCTGAGGGCGTCCTTTAACTGTAAATATCCTGTGAACAGCGTCGTCATCAAAAATCTGTGCTGCTAGTCCGTAAACTGTTTCAGTAGGAATAGCAACGACCTCTCCATTCCGAAGAAGAGCACCTGCTGCAGCAGCCACCTCTGGAAGATTCTGCTTATTTGACTTTAATACTATTGTTTCCATCTTCAATCATCCGAGCTTGCTTGAAGTTTTCTAGCCTGATCAGCTGCAGCAAGAGAATCGATGAATTCATCCAGATCTCCGTTCATAACATTCTCTATTCTGTAAGAAGTCAGATTAATCCTGTGATCGGTCACCCTGCCCTGAGGGAAATTGTAAGTTCGGATCCGCTCACTGCGGTCCCCTGTTCCAACCTGGTTCTTTCTTTCCAAAGCAATCTTACTGTCCTGCTCACTTCGCATTTGATCCAACAATCTGGAGCGAAGGATCTTCATTGCGCGGTCTTTGTTTTTATACTGGCTCCTCTCATCCTGACACTCGACCACAAGCCCGGTAGGAAGATAAGTGATTCGGATTGCAGATTCCGTTTTGTTAACGTGCTGTCCGCCTGCTCCGCTGGAACGGAACGTATCAATCTGCAAGTCTTTCGGATTGATCTCCAATTCCACGTCTTCAGCTTCCGGGAGCGTAGCTACAGTGACCGTAGACGTCTGAATTCTTCCCTGTGCTTCTGTTTCCGGGACACGCTGAACCCGATGTACGCCACTTTCAAACTTTAGTCTGCTGTATGCTCCCTTACCTGTGACTAAAAAACTGATCTCTTTGAACCCACCCAATTCCGTATCATTCTCGTTCATAATCTCAATCTTCCAGTTGTGGGCAGCAGCATACATACTGTACATACGATAAAGATCAGCCGCAAATAAGGCAGCCTCTTCTCCTCCAGCACCGGCTCGAATCTCCACAATAACATTCCGCTCATCATTCTCGTCTTTTGGAAGCAAGAGCATCTTCAGTTCACTCAGCATACTCTCCCTGTTCTTCAATGCTTCATCAAGTTCTATCTGAGCAAGATCCTTAAATTCCCTGTCAGCATTTTCATCAGAAAGAATCTCTTTTGCCTCAGTGAGGTTCTCCTCATTAGCAAGAAATCTATCATATGCCTCTACAACAGGTGCCAGATTCTTATATTCCTTGTTTAAATCACGGAAAAGATTTTGATCCGCAATAGTCTGCGGATCTTGGAGGCGTTCAGAAATCTGAATGTATTTCTCTTTGATTTTCGCAAGTTTCTCTATC
>CAMKDB010000017.1 GCA_946411155.1 uncultured Faecalibacterium sp. | reverse complement strand
CACCAAAAGTGGGAGACGATCGTCTATTACCACCGGGCAGGCACAAGCTCGCGAATTCATTCGTGAGTAGTTGACACTGTTGGTAATCATAGGGATATCCGATCTCCATAAAGGAAAGATGAAACCCCTCACGGAACGGACGGCTGTTAAGGATCAGCCAGGACTCATATTCCGGATTCAGAACGCGGGACGGATTCGGAACTCCGAAGATCTTCCCGCCGTCGTAGTCGTACGTCAGGTCGAGATACAGCGGCGCCGCTTCCGCACTCAGATCCACAGCAGCCCATCCCTGGCATTCTGCCTCCTTCAGCCGCGCGCCGCCGACAGATCCCACCGTCAGCACCAGAATATGATCCGCTTCCGGAGACAGCGTGATCTTCGATTACAGATACTTCTGATTCCCCCCGACGTCCTCATGGATCTCAAAGACAGTGTTCTCCGGATCCAGCTCATCCCAGAGCGGTCCGATGGAACTGTATCCCATATACCTCAGGCCATTGATAGGCTGTGAATCCGTCTGAAATACCAGCGAATCTCCTGGGTATAGGACCGGCGTTTCGTAATAATTCCGGTCGCGGGTATAGGTCTTCGTCTCGAACGCAGTCGGATCCGTTCCATAGTAGATGCGGTCCGTATCCTCCGCCAGGACCTCCGGGGAGAAAACAGCGAAGATCAGCATCAGTATGACCATCAGTGTCAAAGCAGCGGTTCTTTTTCTGAACATGGTTCAGCCTCCGTTTCTCTTATGAACACGATACCCGTTTCTGTCCGAAACAGATACGTAAGAAAGTATAGATTTATACAGTTTAAGCATAACTATTCCGTCTGTTGAATGCAAGCGATGCCGTTCCGGCAAAAAAATAGACCGCCGGTAAACCGGCGGTCTGGAAACAGTTGAAGGTTCGGGGGGTAAGATCTGAGACTGCTTATGCAATGAGTCTTGCAAGAGCACCTGCAATAATGCCCCACAGTGAGAAGTCGTTTCCGCCGAAGACCAGCATCCAGTTGTTGATGGTGTTCATGAAGAAGTGGGAGCCGAAGCCGACCAGCAGGACCATGAGGATACCATTGACGAAGGATGCGATCGCGCAGCCGCGGACACCGCCGTAAGCATTGGCGATGATCGCCGCGGTACCGGCTTCGAAGAAGCAGGTAAATGCCAGCGGTACGACGACGCTTGCGAACATGCCTGTCGGGTTGAAGATCAGGATCGCGACGATACTTCCTGCGAGAGAGCAGAGGAAGCCGAGAACGTTCGCGTTCGGTCCGAACGGGAACAGTGTCGGGCAGTCGAGAGCCGGGATCGCGCCGGGGACGAGCTTCTCGGAGAAGCCTGTGAACGCCGGGACGATCTCCGCGATCAGCATACGGACACCGAGCAGCATGACGGTTACGCCTGCGCCGAAGGTCATGGTCTTGTTGAAGAAGTATACGAAAGGCTTGGTGCCCTGGAACAGGACCGCTTCCGCATTGCCGCCGAGCAGCAGCGCCATGACCACATAGGTCAGCAGGATAACGATGGAGCAGATGATGGAAACTTCACGGCAGAAGTTCAGCGCTTTGGGGAACTTGAGGTCTTCCGTGCTCTTGGACGGATCGCCTGTCTTCTTGGCGACCCATGCGCCAACGAGGGACAGAGGAGTGGTCGGGTGAGCAAGGGAGAAACTCTCGTCTCCGGTGACCTTCTTGACCAGCGGGAGCATGAGGTTCGGTGCAACGACCATGTAGATCGCAGTGAAGAGGCCGGCGAAGATGATCAGCGTCGCGCCCTTCAGGCCGGCGTCAACACCGGCTGCGACAAAGACGAAGGGGAACCAGTAAAGCATGTGGCCAGTCAGGAAGACTGTCTTGAACTTTGTGAAGCGGGCAACCAGAAGGTTGATCGCAAAACCGATCAGCATAACGAGACCGATCTGCGTGCCGTACTGGCCGCCGATATCCACGGAATCACCGGGAGCCGGAGAATTCATCAGCGCGCTGAAAGCGTTGCCGACGTCCACGACGGCGCCCTGGATCATGGAGCTGCCCTGCGTAAGGACAAAGTACCCGATAGCGGTCATGAATGTGCCGCGTACGACTTCGGATGTGTCCTTCTTCTGCAGGAGCAGACCTACGAGAGCGATCAGAGAAATAAAGATCGCGCCCTGTCCGAAGATCTGATTGATAATAAAGTCAAGAATCGGATTCATTAAAATAATTCCTCCAAAAAGAAGTATCTTTAATCTTGTAATGTTGCGTAGAACTCAAGGACCTTCTCTTTGACTTCCGCCTCATCGCGGAAGTTTTTCACACGGACGACCGGTACCGTCGCACGGCTTTCCAGACGCTCGGCGATCTCCTCAGAACAGAAGATCACGTCGCAGGGAGTCGAGGCAGCAGTGCCTACGTCGCCGCAGAATGTTCTGGCTTTCAGTCCCGCTTCCTTCAGGACCTTGTCGATCTTTATGCGAAGGAACAGCGAAGAGCCGCAGCCAAAGCCGCAAACGGCCTGAATTCTAAGTTCATCCCCCATTGATAAATACCTCCTTAACTGTTTTTAACATATTCATATCGTCAAACGGCGTAGCCGTTCGATCTCATTCCTCATGGAGGATCGCGTATGCTTCCTCCGCAGACCGGGCGTCTGCGAGCCGGTCATAGATCGCGTCATCCATCAGGGCTTCCGCGATCCTTGTCAGCGCTTCCCTGTGGCTGTCCCTGTTGACACAGCCGACACAGAGCACGATGCTCACCGGATCATTCTCACTGCCGAATTCCACGGGCTGATCCAGCAGGATCAGCGACATGTCATCCTTCAGGACGGACGGACCCGGTTCGGCATGTGCCAGTGCGAAATTCGGCATCAGGACCATATAGGGGCCAAGGTCATAGACCGCCTGGATCATTTCATCCACATATGCCTGAGTGATACTTCCCTTGTCAATAAGGATCTGTCCTGCAGCCTGGACGGCTTCCTGCCAGGTTCCGGCCTTAACGCCGACCTGAATGTTTTCCAGTGGTATGATCTCTTCTCTCATGATGCTCCTTCCGGCCTAATTCGCCGCACGGCATAATATCCTATCGCACATTATAATCCAAAAAATTGTATTTTTTCAACATATGACCTGTATCCGGCCGGAAAACCAGCCGCCGCGGACCGGTTTCCGGATCAGGAAGAGCCCTCTTCCCCGCCGAATACGAGATCCAGCAGATCCCATCTGTGGAACGCCCTGCTGTAGGCAAACCGGTTCTGAACGATGCCTTTGACGCTGTCGATATACGCGTCGTTCACTTCAGCACCGTCTGCCGGCGTAAAGACATTTTTGACGCCGTCGTAATACCCCCTGACCGTCATCCAGGACCGGTCCGGCCAGATCACGAGCGGCATCTCCGACGACAGAACGTCTCTGCCCACGAGGAACCTGGAATCGTATTCCAGGCCGAACAGATTGGACAGCGTCGGCAGGATGTCCAGAGAATAGGTGGGATCGGACACTATGATGGGATCCTCCTTCTCGAGACACCCGCTCCAGATGATCAGCGCGCTGTGGTCCCTTGCGGGATGACTGTCCGCCTCGAAGCCGTACAGATCGGCGAGGCAGTCCCCGGACGTCGCCCAGGCCGTGCTGTCCTCCAGCCCGTACGGATAGTGGTCCGCCGTCAGGACGATGACGGTGTCGTCCGCTTTTCCCGCTTCCTCGAGAGCGCTCACGAGGTAAGCCATTCCTTTTTCCAGTTCCTGGTTCGCGGCCAGATAGCAACGGACCGCATAGGAATAGTCCAGGTCTTTGACCGCGTCCCAGTTTCTTCCTGACATGGCGTTGGCGTCCAGACTGTAGTTGGCGTGGCCGCTGACGGTCATGTAATAGATATTGAAATGATCCTCTTCCAGATACATCGGAACGGTATACCGGAACATGTCTTCGTCGCTCTCCGGCCAGGTGAAGGGGCAGCCCTTCTCCATTCCGTTTCCTCTGCCCATCCAGTTGTCATACCCGAACCAGGGATGGGTCTTATGCCTGTCGTAATAGGTATACTCCCCGTCGTGATAGCCGGCGGTGTAATATCCTTTCGCTTTCAGCTGATTGCCCATCGTGAAGCGCAGGTCGTGTCCGGACACGCTGAACACGGAGCTCACCGCATCCACCGGAATGATCCCGGTGAGGAATGAAAACTCGCCAGAAGAAGTGCTTCCGCCCCACGTCGGCTGGTAATAATCCTCGAAGACGATGCCCTTTGTCGCGAGACGGTAGAGTACAGGCGTACGGACAGGGTCGATGACTTCCTTCGAGAAGGCTTCGGCACAGATCAGGATCAGGTTTTTCCCTTCGAAGATACCGGTGTATTCGTTCTGCACAGAAGGCTTCCGGGACGCCAGATAAGCGTAGATCTTCTTCAGATCCGCGTTGTCCGTTCCCTCAATGAGCGACAGCAGATCCGTGTCCATCTCATTCGTGCCGTACGCGGGCGCCGCCACTTGCTGAGCGGCAGGTTTCTCCGGTGCCGGAACGCCTTCGCCCTGTTCTTCCGGGATCTCCGCATCGGGGACGAACACGGTCCCGTAGGGATTTCCGAAAGCACCGTAACGCAGGTCAAGCGCGGTGGAAACAAGGAGTCCCGTATTTCTCACGCAGGTATCGTAGTTGTAATCCGTCGTCAGTTTCGCACGGATAGCCGCATCCGCACGGAAGACCTGTACGCCGGCGCACACCGCGAGGATCCCCGCAAGCAGGGCTGATGCGCTCATGCTGATCTTCCTCGTTCTCTCCTGTTTCAGCGCGAAACCTGTCAGGACACAGACGAACACAGGCATATGGTAAAGCAGGATCATCGGGGCGCCTGCGGTAACGATCGTCAGAAGCGTATCACTGAATTCCGTTACGACCCCTCTCGCACCGCTCGCGATGGATGCGGGATCCATGAACGCTCTGTAGGCGTTGTCTGAAAAATAAGCGATGAGAAACCAGATCACGGCGGCTTCGGTGATAACAGTCCGGAGCGTATTCCTCCATTTTCCGGAACGTACCATACCTGTCAGTGCTTCCATTACCAGTCCGGTCCCCAGAGCGATAGGAATGATACCTCCGAGATGCGCAGAGCCGTTCATGACCGTGCCCGTAACCTGCAGAACACCTTCAAGATAAAGAAAAGACAGGGGCATCAGGACCGCCCATATCAGCGATCCGGATACTCCTGCTTTTATATCCATTCTGTGCCGGTAATCTCTCATAATTTTTCTGCACACAAAGGTTATGCACATTTTTAAAACTAAGATATTATTATACTGCACCGGCGGAATGGTTTAAACGGTTCTTCCTCCCGTCTACGATTCACAGGTGCCTCTGCCGCGCGGGATGTAGTACAATAATACAAACAGATTCTGAGATAAAGGTGAACCGATGTCAATGGAACAGATCCTGAATACAGCAGTCAAGGCAGTGATGATCCTGCTCGCCGTCTACGTCGTCCTGACCATGGGAGAAGGTCTCTTCCCCAATGTCAAACGGCGCTATACCCGCCGCAGTTACGCAGACCGCGGACTCTGTCAGACAGGCAAACGACTGACGGAAAACTCCGTTTCCGCCGTTCTTGCTGCCGCGAAAAAAGGATATGGAAGCCGGATCGACGTCCGTATCACATCAGACCGGGTACCCGTAGCGTTCGCGGATCCGGATCTTCAGCGCGCCTGCGGAGACAGACGCCGTATCTCGGAACTGACGCTGAAAGAACTCTCCGGTATACCGGTCTTCGGGAACGCGCGGGTAGCCACACTGGAAGAGATCCTTTCCGCCGTTTCGTCCCTGCAGGAACCGGTACCGCTGCTTCTGACCCTTCATCCGGACTGTCAGGGCAAGAAAGCGATCTGCGCATTCTGCTCGGACGTCACGTCCGTCTTCTATCCTCACCGCAGGATCTGCATGGTGGAAAGCGCCGATACGGATGTCATCCACTATTATATGGTCAATTATTCCAATATCGTACGTGGTCTGCGCATGGAGTCCCGGGATGAATCTGCACTTCCTGAAAAGGAATTCCTGGCGGTGAGCCGCATGCTGCGCAACATGAAGACCCGTCCTCAGTTCTTCGATACCACAGCGGAACTGTACTCCCTCTTCTACTGGGTCCCTGTCACCATGGGTGCTTTCCTGATCATACGGGACATAAAGGGAGAAGAGGAGCGGGCGCTGGACAGGAACAAATACCGTGCGGACGCTTTCGTTTTCACCGAAGGCGAGCCGAAATCCACGTTTTAGGAGAAAGATATGCTGAATTTCACTCACCGGATCCCGACGGAGATCCGGTTCGGCAAAGATGTTACCGACGGACTTCCGAAAGTCCTCGAACGCTTTGGAAAAAATATCCTTCTGGTATACGGAGGCGGCTCTGTGAAGCGGTCCGGCCTGTATGACCGGCTCGTTTCTCTGCTGACCGGTGCAGATTTCACCGTCACGGACTGTCCCGGCGTTGAGCCGAATCCGACGGTGGCGTCGGTGCGCCGCGGCGTGGATCTCTGCCGGGCAAAGGGTATCGACGCCGTTCTGGCAGTCGGCGGCGGCAGTGTGATCGACTGCGGAAAGGCTATCGCGACAGGGCGCTACTGGGAAGGGGACCTGTGGGAGATGGTCCTGCAGAGCAGAGCAGGGCGAAAATCGCTTCCTGTCATAGCCGTCCTGACGCTGAGCGCGACCGGGTCGGAATTCGACAACAAGGGCGTGATCACCAACCCTGAAACAAAGGAGAAATACAGTTCCGTCTTCTCCTTCCCCGTCGTGTCTTTCTGCGATCCGACGTTCACCTTCACGGTACCTCCCTACCAGACCGCATGCGGCTCCGCGGATATCATGAGTCACGCCATCGAATCCTACTTCTCCCGCACGGAAGACAGTGAGATCAGCGACGGCCTCGCCGAGACCATCATCCGTACCGTCATCCACGATCTACCCATCGTACTGGAACAGCCGGACAACTATGAAGCGCGCGCAAATCTCATGTGGGCGTCCACGCTTGCCTGCAGCGGTATGGCAGACTACGGAAAACGCTATCCCGGAAAGACCTGCCACGCTATCGGGCACGAACTGTCCGCCTGGTATGGCGTTACCCACGGAGAATCCCTGGCGATCCTTCAGCCGCGATGGATGCGGCTGATCCTGAAGAAAGACCCCTCCGTTACTCCCCGGTTCGCCCGTTTTGCACGAAACGTCTGGGGGATGACCGGAGACGACGAAGCGGATCTCGCCCGGAGAGGGATCGAAGCGCTGGCGGATTTTCTTGCGAACATCGGCATTGCGTCGACACTGGGAGAACTGGGAATCGGAGAGGAGCATTTCCTTGACATGGCGGTCCATGCGGACCTGCGCGGACGCTGCACCAACTCCTATGTTCCCCTGACACAGGAGGACGTTCTGGAACTGTTCCGTGCCTGCCTGTGATGCCTGAACTACGGGAGAAGACTTTATGACCATCATCGATCTGCATTGCGATACCGCGCTGTCCTGCTATACACAGAAAAAAGACCTGCGCACGTTTGAGGGACACATCAATCTGGAAAAACTGAAAACCGGCGGAAGCCTTGCCCAGTGCTTCGCCATCTTTCTGCCCACCCATAAAGCGGCGATGCATTCCTTCGGCAGGGAGATCGACCCGTGGGTCCTGTACAAGGACATCCTCGCCCATTACCGCCGTATGCTCGATGACGTATCCGAAGCGGTCCGGCCTGCGTACTCCTGTGAAGATATCCTGGAAAACCGGCGAAGCGGCCTCATCTCCGCCATCCTCACGATCGAGGACGCCGTCGAACTCGATGGGGATCCGGATCGTCTGGAAGAGGTGTACCGGGACGGCGTGAGAATGATCTCACTGACATGGAATTACGAGAACTGCGTCGGCTTCCCGAACAGCAGGGATTCGGAAGAGCACCGGAAACGCGGGCTGAAGCCGTTCGGCTTTGAAGCGGTGGAGCGCATGAACGACCTCGGCATCATCGTCGACGTTTCCCACCTCTCGGAAGCGGGTTTCTTCGATGTTGCCGCACACAGCAAGAGACCGTTTGCAGCCAGCCACAGCTGCTGCCGCGCTCTGAAGGACCACCCCAGAAACCTGACGGACGATCAGCTCCGGGTCATCGGTGAGACCGGCAGTGTCGTGGGCATCAACTTCTACGATGCATTTCTGAACGACCGCGGCGGTTTCACCGCCACGGAAGACATCGTCCGGCACGTCCTGCACATCCGGGACCTTGCCGGAACGGAAAGCCTCGCGTTCGGCTCCGATTTCGACGGGATCGAGAGCACGCTGGAATTCCGGGACTACAGCGGATTCCCGGAGATCCTCCAAGCGCTGGAAAAGCATCTCACCGGCGCGGAGCTTGAAAAAATGTGCAGCGGAAATGCGCTGCGTCTGTTCGCCGATCAGAAATGACCGGCATCCGCTCCGTTATGTTCTTGATCAGAAACCCCGTCACCGGGATGCCGGCGGCGGGGTTAATTATTTGCGCATTTCAGCCTTTCAGTCCTGTTTTAAGAGAAAACTGCCGATCTGTTCCCTGCTTCTTGCTATCAGTTCCTGCAGAGAATACTCGGTGAAGGACACCATGCCGAAATTCTGTCCGTCCTGACGGATGGAAGGACCGTAGCAGATGATTTTCCCTGTTTCCGGAACCGCATCGATCGCCCTGTGCGGAACTGAGAAAAGCGGAGTCGCACTGTCGCTGTCCAGCCGGATAACGTCCAGATCCCGGTCGCGGTACAGGTAGAGCCTGTTTCCGCTGAATTCATACCGGAACATCTTGCCGTTGATCAATTCCCCGATGCCAAAACTGAGGCTGATTTTCCTCCGCAGTTTTCCTTCTTCATAGATCTCCAGCGTGCTGTCCGGAAATACGCAGTATACCTTTCCGTCATGAGCAGAGAATGAAACTGCGTTGTCTCCCGTAAAGGGGATATCATACAGGAACGATCCGCTTCCGTCCAGCACATGCAGCGCGTCTTTTCCGGCATAGAGCAGAAGCCCGTCCGCAAAGACCGGAGAAGTGAAATCCGTGATATCCCGGTCCAGTTCCCTTACCGATCCGTCCGCGAGCGAGATCAGCACTGCCCGCAGTTCCTCCGTTCCGGGATCGCTGTAAACCGAAAAAACATGCTCCAGATCATCGGAGATGAGCAGCGGCGAGGGACCGATGCTGCCCGAACTGACCTGAAGGAGAGCCGACCCTTCCGGAACCGCGTCAACCCGTCGCATGGATCCATCGGAAAGATCGTAGATCAGGATACTGTTGAGGGCATCCCAGTCGTGCATGCATAGCAGGCTGCCCCTCACCGCGACAGGCGAAGGTGCGATGAGATCGGTGTCGATAAACACAGATGCATTGTAGGCGTCCACACCGCGGAGCACCCCGAAAGAAGTATAGAATTCCGTGACCGGGAGCGCCGTTTCGGACAGCTGTTCTCCTGTGAACATATCGAAAGAGAGCAGCGTGAACGCGGCCGAATCGGGATCGACACGCAATGCATAGGCAGTCCCGTTGCGGGCAGTGAGCGGATGATAGGCACAAGGCGAAAGCGAAGTCTTCCGGATCGTCTCACCCGTGTTTATATCATAGAAGATGAAAGCGTTGTCCGCGAAAGCCAGCAGGATATCCCCGTCCCGAAGGCAGGAGAGCGGGGTGGAAAGGAATCCCTCTCCCGGCCAGTACGACGCTCCTTCGTCATACAGCATGGAGTAAACGGAGAGATTTCCGGACTTGAGCACCACGTAGGAACCGCCGATATCCCCTCCCATAAAACGGACCTCTTCCACCCCGGAAGGGAATTCAGCAGTTTCAAAGTATGCAGAGTATTCCGGATAGAGTGAACCGAGAATACCATTCTCCGTCAGGATATCGATGTGATCGGAGAAAGAACCGGGAATAGAGGCAATCCCCGTGCCGATCCCGTACCGGTCGAGAATATTCCCGTCTCCCGATAATCTGTAAACGGAATCCCCCAGCGAGACCAGTACATTCTGCCCATCCTGTGCAGCGATGAGATCGACATGGCCAAACCCGATCCCGGGAGGAGCCTCAAATGAAGCGGTCCAGATGCGTTCTCCGCCCAAGGCACAGTCAAGAGTATAGGAAGAACATGTCAGGTCTGATGAAGACTGCGCGGGGAGTGCCCCGTCGATGCTCAGCACATAGAGCCTGCCGTCATCCAAAAATGAAGCGAAGAGGATCCTTCCGCTGAATTCACTGACTGCGGACAGTTCTCCGGTCTCCACGTCGAAGACCGCCACGCGTTCCTCCGGATAAGCCCGGAGGAAAACCCCGATCTCAGAGCCGTCCTTCGAGTAAAACAGATCCGTGACATACCCTTTCACGTCGTCCGGCAGAGGAAGACTCATGAACGGTTCCCCGTCCTCCGTCATGATCTGGACAGCGTAGGAATCCGCCGCGGCGATCCTTGTTCCGTCCGGACTGACGGAAAGCGCGTTGGACAGCATATATTTCAGTTGGAGTTCCCAAAGGGTCTTCCCCTCGTCCGCATCCAGTGCGGCGACAGTGCCTCCGGCGCAGACATACGAACGGTGTCCTCTTCCGGTGACCGGTTCAGACCGTCCGGATCCCGGGTCTGCCGTATACAGAAGGATTTCCTTCTTCTCTGCCATATCAATGACGCGATAGGCCCCGGCGCGGTCAAGCAAGGTGAGATACTTCCCGTCCTCTGACAGGCAAAACGACACGATATCGTTCACGGTATCGATGCGCCAGTTCTCGATATAGTTCCCCGGAAGCGTATATGCATAGGAAGCCTCGGTGAGCGCATTCACCGCTTCGTCCACAGTGGGCCTGTCTTCCGCTCCATTGCCCACTGCCTCCAGAGAAGAATTCAGCGCGGAAAGTCTGTCGCTGTCCCCAAGCGCGTTCATCGCCTCTCTGGCAAGCATCTTGGATTCGTTGATCTGCGATTGTCTGAAATTGCTGCTGATCTTTGCGTTGCTCCAGAGCAGGTAGCTGATCGCAATTGCGGCGGCAAGGAAAACGCCGGAGAAGATCGCTGCCCTGCGCCTTCGAAGATAGCGTTCCTGCCTCATCATGAGTTCGTCGTATCCGCAGCCGATGATCGCCGCTACCAGTCTGGGCAGCTCGATGCGCCGTGCCTGTCTGAAATCCCCGCGGTAATCGCATGCAAGCGGTTCGGTCCCGACTGTTATCGTCCCCACCGAACCGTCATCCAGCGTCACGGTCTCCTGTCTGGTCTTCAGAATGTCCGGGAAGATCGCCGGCGGTTCTCCGTCCGACAGCACGCACAGCACCCGGTCAGCGCCGCGTTTTTCGACGAAGGTCTCCAATTCGTGGATGCACCATTTGGACTGCACATACTGCGGGGAACAAACGACAATGAGATAATCCGATGCGTCAAGAGCCTCATCGATCTTCCGTGAGAGATCGCTGGTCATCTCCAGGTCTTCCTGATCCCGGAAGATCCTGCTGATCTTCTCCATCCCATATGCTTGGCGGATGCTTTTGGGAATGCGAAAACGCTCCAGCGACTGCTGGAGCTCTTTTGCCACCGCGATGTCCTTTTCGGTATGCCGGTAGGATATGAAAGCGTCGTAATGAAGCGTTTCCATCTTTTTCCCTGCCCCCGTTCAGGCTTTTTTCGTGATGATCTTCTGAAGATTGGACAGGATCACCCTGTCGCTTCCGATGAATCCGGTGGGTCTTCCCTGCGGATCCGCCGCGAGTTTGATCCTGTCGGTGCTTTCCTCAGTCTCAGCGAGTTTTTCCACCGGAACCAGCGCGGGATGCAGCAGGAATTCGTCGCTCCGGATCCTTCTTCCCTTGGAAGCTGCCGCGATCACCGCCGTCTGCGTCTCATTGGCGTGTCTCCAGCCCTGCAGACGCTGATACGCGTTCCATCTCCGGTGTTCCGCATTACCGAGCGCTGCCAGGAGATCCTGATTGGAGAGATATCCGTCGATGAAAGCCTCATCGGAAAGGCCGGTGTTCTCCGGCTTCTTGCTCAGAATATACGCTCTGCGGTATTCCAGCGCCAGCGCGCTCGCCATGGAAGACTGCATGTTTACATAACTGTAGAATCCGCTCTCCTCCAGCAGTTTTTCGCGCGCATCCCCTGTGAGATCCATCGCGTTTGGATTACCGGGAAGCAGATAGGAGAGATGTACCCGCCTGGCCTCCTCCTCGAGATCAGGGTCGACGACTTTCTCATAATCATACCTGTCCGCCTCGTTGCCGAAGAACAGGACGCCGTCCCCTCCCTTAAGGATCTCGTTGAGTTTCTTGTCTCTGATCAGACACGCTATGGGCGGATAGGAGAGATCGTCGGAACGGGAAGCAAACAGACGCTTGACTCTCTGAGACAGACAGAAATTCTTTTCATCGTCGCCTCCGGTGATACAGATGAGTTCCGGCATGCCGATGGAAGTGAGGGCCGTGTCGAGGCCTGAGCCATCCGTATCAGTGCGGAAGAACCGGATATCATATTCTTTCCCGTCTCCGGATTTTTCGAAATAGTTTTCCAAAGGCAGCGGGAGGATCTCCGGGGAAGATGCTTTGAGCCTGGCAGCAGTTTTGTCCGCGTCTTTTGAAATGTAATATACCGTGAAAGTGCTCTCCGGTCCGGACAAAATTCCCAGCGATGCGCCAAGGATGGCGTCGGCAGTATCGCCGCCGCCGATGAGAACGACGTCTTTGTGCCCGGGCATGGCAAGGAGTTCGCAGTAATTCCGCAGCAGCGACAGCGCATCGGACTCGTTCTCATCGATCGGCCTCAGCCTCACTTTATCCCCGTATGAGGTGTCCAGATCACGCACCAGTTCCTGAAGATTTCTGGAAGCGGAAAACCGGACGAACACATTGGATGGATCGTATCCTTTCTTTTTTATGAGTTTTGAACACAGCTCCGCCGTGTCTTCCAGCGAAGCGCTGATATCGGACGAGATCTGATACAGTTCATACTGCTTGTTTTTCTTCATCGGGAACTCAGATACGCCCCGTTTTGTCATGACCGCATGGACCGCTCTGGCGCGTGTCTTGATGCCTTCGGTTTCCGATGGATCTTCGTTGCAGAATACCAGCAATTCATCGGGATGGGAAGCGGCTATGCTCTCGGCAATGGCGATCGTTCTGGAATTGAGTTCCGAGAAGATATGGACCTTCTTTCTGCCGATGAACCGGATCAGTTCGCTCAGGTTGCGGGAGAAACTGATCGCAAACAGAGACGCAAAGACCGGTCCCGCAAGATACAGAAGATAAAGCAGTACGCGGTATGCGGTGCTTTCAGGCTCAGGGAGGTCGAAGGAATCGATGATCGTCGGGTCTATGTTCATTCCTATGGTTCCGACGCCGTACCGGAAGCTTTTGATCCCCACGATAAGGGGATCGGTATAGGAAAGCTTGTAATACGGGACGACCAGAATCGACACGGCGAGCGAGATGCCTGCCGTGATCTTGAGGGACATGGCCTTGATATCGTTTCGTTCCTCCGCAGCATTGATTGCTGCAATGATCAGGACCGCGACTGCTGCGGCGATATACATTAACATGGGAATGCTCCGTCCTGTAGGATTTCTTGATTGATGGTCCGTTCTGCCGGTTTGCAGATGTATCTATTTTAAAGAATAGAGTCACGGGGATGCGATGTCAATGTTGCGGATCCTGTTCCCGTGCCGGGATGCAGGAAGAAAAAAGCCCACAGATATTCTGCGGGCAATCTGTTTCAGTTAATTACGAGAACTGTGACCGGTACAGTGCGGCATATTTTCCGCCAAGCGCAAGAAGATCCTCGTGAGTCCCGTGTTCCTCGACGCCGTTTTCCGTGAGATACAGGATCTCATCCGCGTCCCGGACTGTGGAAAGACGGTGCGCCACTACGACCGTGGTCCTGCCGTGGCTGAGTTCATCCAGAGATTGCTGAAGTTCCGCTTCCGTCACATTGTCCAGCGCGGATGTCGCTTCATCCAGAATGAGGATCTGCGGATCCTTCAGGAAAATGCGCGCAATGGCGATGCGCTGTTTCTGTCCGCCGGACAGCATAACGCCGCGTTCGCCGACATAAGTGTTGTATCCTTCGGGAAGCGAATCGATAAAGGTATCGATCCGCGCCTTTCGTGCCGCTTCGCGGATCTCTTCCGGCGTCGCGTCCGGCGCTGCGTAGGCGATGTTGTCCGCAATGGAGCCGGTAAAGAGAAAGACGTCCTGCTGCACGATCCCGATATGCTGGCGCAGACTTCGGCGGGTGATCGTTTCAATATCCCTTCCGTCGATGGAGATCGTTCCTTCCTCAACGTCGTAGAAACGCGGGATCAGATGGCACATCGTCGTTTTCCCGCCGCCGGAAGGGCCGACCAGCGCGACCTTCTTCCCGTCCGGTATCCGCACACTCAGTCCTTTCAGGACCTCCTGTCCGATGCTTCCCTTATAGCGGAACGTGACATGATCGAAGACGATATCTCCCTTGAGATCCGAAACTTCCACCGCATCCGGCCTTTCCTTCTCGCTGGGCACGTCCATGATCTCGCAGAAGCGCTGGAATCCGGCCAGCCCGTCCTCCAGCATTTCGGAGAACGCCATCAGTTTCCGGATCGGCGTGAGGAAATTGGCGATATACAGGAAATACGCAGTAAAATCCCCTACGGAGATCTCTCCCCGGAAGCAGAACAGGCCGCCTGCGGTGAGAACAATGAGATACATCATGTCCAGCATGAATTCCATGCCGGTATTGAATCTTGCCATCACGGTATAGGACAGTTTACGCGCTTCGCGGAACTCGTCGGTCCGGACAGAGAGTTTTTTCAGTTCTCCGGCATCATTGTTGAATGCTTTGGAGACCCGGATACCGCCAAGCGAGTTCTGCAGTTCGCCGTTGATCTCGCTGACCGCAGCGCGGCTGCGGCGGTACCCTTCGTTCATCTGGACGCGCAGTTTCCATACGAAACCGATCAGCAACGGGAAGAACGCGAAAACGATCGTTGCCAGTTTCCAGTTGATCGTGCAGAGGATCACATACGAACCGATCAGTGCGCCGGTAGTCTGGATCAGGTTCTCCGGACCGTGATGGGCAAGCTCTGTGACGCTCTGCAGGTCGTTCACCGCACGGGAAGTCAGGACGCCGCTCTTGTGTTCGTCGAAATAGGAATACGGCAGCGTCAGAAGATGCCGGAACAGATCCTTCTGCATGTCGTTCTGGATGTCCACGCCCATCATGTGGCCGTGGAACGTGACCCAGTAATTCGCACCGGAACGGATCAGATAGACGACGAAAACGATAACGATGGCGCGGATCATCTCGGGCAACATGTGCTGAGGCACATAGGTGTTGATCACCCGCCTTGTGATCATCGGGTAAGTCAGTCCGCAAACAGTGATAACGGTGGACATCAGCACGTCCATCGCGAAACGCGCCTTGTATGGCCGGTAATAGGCGGCAAACCGCCTGATCAGGGACAGGTTCTTTTTCTTCATACAGCATCTTTTCCTTATTTTGTCACTGTGTTTAATTGTACTGAAGTTCGCGCCACAGCGCAACGGTGGCGGCGGGATGCTATAATAACGACAGGAGGAACGGAGGACAGCATGATCAGAAACAATCTCGACATCCGGATCCGCGACAGCGTCGAAGACACGCTGTTTGCCCTCCGCTGGTGGTTGAAAGAGACCGAAGGTGAACCGCTGGAAGAAATGGGTGCTTTTTTCGACATCCGGCTTGAGGATTATCCTGCCCACATGTACCGCTGGCAGGAGGCGTACGCGCGGTTCCCTTCCTATCTGCCGGAAAGCGTTCTCGATATCCTGGATCTGGGATGCGGAAGCGGACTGGAACTGGATCCGATCCTTCTGGAGCGTCCGGACCTGCGTGTCACCGGGATCGATCTCAGCGAGGGAATGCTCTCTCAGCTCCGTGTCCGGCATCCGTCCGTCCTTCTGATCCGCGGGAATTACCTGAGCGTGCCCTTCGGAGAAAGCTGCATGGACGCCGTGATCTCCTTCGAATCCCTGCACCATCTTCTCCCCGGAGACAAACTCCGTCTCTACGAAAAGATCCGCCGTTGTCTTAAGCCGGACGGTCTTTTTCTGAACTGCGATTACTTTGCCTGCTGCGAGGAAGAGGAACAGCTCCTTTATCAGACTTTCATCGAAAAGAAAGAAAAGCAGGGGCTCCCGCCCGGAGCGGTCGTACATTTTGATATCCCCCTGACGCTTCATCACGAAGCGGATCTTCTGGAACATGCCGGCTTTTCCGCCTGTGAGGCGCTGTCCAGTCATTCCGGTGCGTGCTTCCTGAAAGCGCTCCCCTGATCAGGACGGTCTCCCCGAAAAAAATTTTTGAAAAATCCGAAAAAAAGTTGTCACTGTCCCCTAAATGGGACAGTGACTTTTCTATAATACTCTCATCAAAGGAAAATCACACGAAAGGAGACACCACAATGACCGATAAACTGCTTCGCTGGATCGCGGATCTATGTCTCATCTTTGATGAAGATCTTGACGGGGACTTCCCGGATGACGAGTATGTCCTGGCGCACCGCGCCGCAAGGAAGGATCCTTCCCCCGCTGTCGTGGACGTTTCCCGTCCGGTCCCCGTCCCGCGTGCCGGCTGATCGCGTACACACTGCCGTACAGGTGCTTTTCATCCCCAAAGAGGCTGTTCGTACCTGAAGGCGTTCACGATGAACAGAGTTCCGGAGGAGTCGGTTCTGACCCTCGCCGTCCGGTCTTCGCATCCCCAAAGAGGCTGCGCGCCGCACTGGCACGGTTCTGTTCCTGATCATCCAACTTCCTTTCTTTACCTCCTTTTTTGTTCTCTCTCAAAGCAGCAGCCCGCAGTTTACTGCGGGCTGCTGTGATATATCCGATCAGATTCAGCTGACATTGAACCGGACTATGACCGGTTCGAGCCCCTGCACCTCAACAGTGAGCGTGCCGCTTCCTGTGCGTCCTGTCGTCCGGACATAAGTTCCGGTCATGCCGCCTTCCGCGGTGGCGATCCCGGGTCCAACCAGTTCCAGCTCACCTTCCGTGCGGAACGAGACCGGGAGCTGCGCATAGACCGCCGTATTGTCATTGCTGTCGAGGATCCGCACACGGATCGCTGCCATATCATACGTATCGCCCTCTTTCAATTCGGAACTGCTTACGCGTACTTCCGCATGCAGTTTGGTCGAAGGGGAGAGATTACGGGAAAAGACCACCCTCCCGTCCTTGACGGCGTCAAAACGCCACACGGTCGCTTCTCCGCCCCAGTTCCCGACGTATTTCCCAAAGAGTGCGACGCCTTCCGCGAAGGGGATCCGGTAACGGAGCATGAGCCACGCCATTTTCAGTTTGTCTTTCAGAGGCATATCGTTGGCGCCATACCGTGCGGCGGACACCAGACAGTCGTGGCAGATCTTCTCTTTCGCGCCGGTGAATCCCTCCTGGGAACGGATCAGGTCTCCAATCGTGTCGTCGAGAAGCATCGGTCCGTGAGGCAACGCGGTGAATTCGGTCTCCGTGAACTCTTTCACGAACAGATCGTTTTTGTACAGTTTTACGGAATCCGCGTTGGAGAACATATAGATCTGCCGGAGCATTCCGCCGGGGTAGTCCCCGATATCCATAGAAGAACCCACCTCCAGTACCGGCCGATCATCCTGCTGCATCGCATAGACAGACGCAGCGAGTTTCGGGTTACGGAAAGAATCCATGACGCCGTGATAGCAGATCCTGTCGCCGGAACCGAAGTCCTTGTGGGTCGGGTAGTCGAACATGCACCACTCGAAACAACCCGCGTGACGTCCGGTCGCCATGGCGCCGTTCATGACCCGCGCATGGCGGAGCGCGTGTTCCTGACGGATCTCCGACTTATCGAAGGATTTTGTCGGGAACATGTGTCCGTTCGCCTCCGAGATCAGGAACCCTTTGGACTGATCCGGCGTAACTTTCGAGATCGGCGTGATTGGTTCATTGTTACCGCTGTGGACGAAATCGTTGAACGCATAGACGTCCTCCAGCAGACTGCTCTTCTGGATATACCGGACGCCGGAGGTCTGCCTGCTGGGATCCAGTTCATGGGCGATCCGGTTCGTGCGCGTGTAGAACGCGTCATTGTCCTGGCTTTCGTTGATGCGGACGCCCCACAATACAATGGAAGGGTGATTGCGGTACTGAAGCACCATTTCCTCCACATGTCTGCACGCCACATCCTGCCAAGCTTCATCTCCCACGTGCTGCCAGCCCGGGATCTCGGTGAAGACGAGCAATCCCATCCGGTCGCAGGCATCGATGAATGCATGGGACTGCGGGTAGTGCGAGGTACGAACCGCTGTGCAGGCAAGTTCTTCCTTCAGGATCCTGGCGTCCTCCACCTGGAGACTGTCGGAGACCGCGTAGCCGACATAGGGATAGCACTGGTGCCGGTCCAGCCCGCGCAGGAACGTCTTCTTTCCGTTCAGGTAGAATCCGTCTGCTTGGAACACAGCCGTCCGGAATCCGAACGTCACCGTCTTCTCCGCGCCGTTTGCCAGACGCACAGTACAGGTATATAAACGGGGATGATCCAGATCCCACGCTTTTGCTTCCGGCACGCCGATCCGGACCTCTTTTCCTTCCGTCTCGGCAGAAGCGACTTCGCAGCCATCCATGTCGCGTATCGTGACCGCGGCATTCCCTGTATACGTGCCTTCCACAGCAAAGCAGACCTTTGCTGTCGTCAGATCAGGCGTCGTGACGAAGACGTCGGACACATAGGCCTGTTCACGGATGTCCATCCAGACCGGGCGGTAGATGCCGCCGAATGTCAGATAATCGATGACGAATCCGAAAGGAGGAACGCCCGGATTCTCCGTGCTGTCCAGGCGAACGGCCAGTTCGATTTCCTGTCCGGCTTTTCCTTCCGGTGTGAGTTCGACCTCAAAAGCGGTGTAACCGCCGGAATGCGTCAGTTTTTCTTCACGGTCCACATAGACCGTGGCGATGTGCGCCGCGGCTTCAAAGCAGATGAAGACCCGTTTTCCCTCCGCCTCCGGCGGGAGGACGATCTTCCTTCTGTAACCGCTCACCATCTCATAATCGTGGTGATCGATATAGTGCAGCGGCAGTTCCTTCACGTTGTGCGGGATCCTGACCCGCTCCGCCTTTCCCTCAAAGGATAAAAACTGCTCAGACCATTCCGGGCTGAATTCCCAGCCGTTGTTCAGTGACAGCATGGCTTCCTCCTCATGTTAACTTCTTTCTTTCACGCTACCATATCCGGGGACTCCCCGCAAGCAGAAAAGAGACCCCGCAAGGAGTCTCTCTTAGTCCATCCGAATCAATCCCTGCCCACCGCTTTTTCCAGCCTATCCAGAAGAACAGGAAGCAACAGGGAAAAAGCGACAGCCATCGCGATGCCGGTCAGCAACCTGGCGCCGAGCGCTCCGAAAACGAACGCTTTCGAATAATATCCGTTCACTTTGCTGTCCACATACATGGCGAATGTGTTCAGCGCCGTGACCGCCAGAGCACTCGATACCGTGACCAGACATGTCACTGCCGGCTTCAGCGGTCTCTTGATCCGTTTCCCAAGCCAGCCGGCAAACAGTCCGCTTGCCGCATGGGGCAGCACCCATAGCAGCGTAGTGGAAGTGAATCCGTATGTCAGCATCTGGTTCAGGAAACTGCCGAGAAATCCGACGAGGAATCCGTCGGCAGGACCGTACATCAGCGCGCAGATCAGGATCGGCAGCGCCTCGAAAGTCAGTTTGTAGTTCCATAGGGTCACGGTCAGATAGAGGCTGAGAACGACATACATCGCCGTCAGCAGACCGACCATCACGATCCTGCGAGTTTTCATATTTAGATCCTTTCTGTTTCGGATAAAGAGGATTTGCGCCGAAACAGATCCAGGACCTCTCCGGCAAGATATAGGGAACCGATACAGCATACTGCGCCGTCCGGTCCGGCAAGTTCTATGGCTGTGCGCACCGCTTCTCCGGAATCCGGACACACAACCGCATGGCATCCGCAGCGGTCTGCCAGTTCCAGAAGTTCTTCAGCGGATCTGGCACGGTAGGAATCCGGCGAAGTCAGGACAAAATCCTTTGTGAGATCGGATAGGATCTCCACCATCCCCTGCGCATCCTTTCCCTTCAGGATTCCTGTGAGGATCACCAGACGGATACCTTCCGGCAGCAGCGCCTTCAGGCTGTCCCGGACCGCTTCGATACACTGGGGATTGTGTCCGCCGTCGAGAATGAACAGCGGGTGCTCCTGCATGATCTGGAAGCGCACCGGCCATTCCACGTTCCTGAGCCCTTCCCTGATATTTTCTTCCGTAATGCAGTATCCTTTTCGTCTCAGCACATCGATCACAGCAAGGACGACAGCCGTGTTTTTCCGCTGATGCGCGCCGAGGAGCGGGATCTCCAGACATCTGAATCCGCAGGCGTCAAACTTCTGTCCGTACAGCGTTTCCGCAATCGGGACGATACTGTCGAAATCCGCCTTGACAAGAGTGGCATTTTCCTCTCTGCACCGCTTCTCGAATATATTCTCTACAGAAGCTCTCCCTCTGTAGATGACCACGTCTCCGCCTTCCTTGATGATCCCGGACTTGGTCAGCGCGATCTTCTCCAGTGTGTCGCCCAGCTGCTCCGTATGGTCCAGTCCGATGTTCATCAGGACAGCGCAGTCCGGAACGTCGATCACGTTCGTTCCGTCAAATTCTCCCCCGACACCCACCTCGAGAACTACAACATCGCAGTTCTGCCTGTAAAACCAGACCAGCGCCACCGCCGTGACGATCTCAAACCAGTTGACCCGTTCCTCCAGCCTTCTGTTCGCGGCATCGACCTCCGAGAGAACTTCAGCAAGTTCCTCCTCGGAGATCATCTGCCCGTTCACACGCATCCGCTCACGGAAATCGATCAGGTGCGGGGATGTGAACAGTCCGGTCCTGTATCCGGCGGTACGCAGAATACTCTCCGTCATGGCGGAGCAGCTTCCCTTACCGTTCGTCCCGGCCACATGAACGAAATGCATGCCTTTCTGCGGGTCACCAAGTTCCCGCATCAGCGCCTGCATCCGGTGGATATCCGTATGCCGGTATTTTTCCGTATATGTATCCAGATACTTTACTGCTTCCTGATAAGTCATGCTTTGCTGCTCTTTTCCTCCTGGGAGCGCATTGCCGCTTCCACGACATGCATAGCCAGGACACTGGTGGTCACGGAACCGACTCCGCCGGGAACAGGCGTGATGCCGTCCACGGTATCACAGACCTCATCAAAGCGGACATCCCCGCACAGTTTTCCTTTTTCTTCGTTCCAGGTGATCCCCACGTCCATGACGATCTGACCTGTGCGGACATAGTCTCTGCCGACGGATTCCATCTGTCCGGAGCAGACGACCAGAAGATCAGCCTCTCTTGCAAGTGCGGCCACTTCTTTTGTGCGGGTATGACATACCGTGACAGTGGCATTCTCATGCATCAGCATCATCGACAGCGGGCGTCCGACGACAAGTGAACGTCCGATCACGACCGCGCGTTTTCCCGTGCAATCGATACCGTAGTAGTGGAGCATCTCCATCACCGCCTGTGCCGTACAGGGGGCAAATCCCACAGGCTTGTTGGTGAAGACGCCCGCAAGAGACGCGTCCGTGCAACCGTCCACATCCTTTTCGGGAGCGATAGCATTCCTTGCCCGCTCACCGTCAAGTCCGATTGGAAGCGGACGGAAAACGAGGATCCCGTGCACGGCCTCATCCCTGTTGAGCTCATCCAGAACACAGAAGAATTCCTCTTCCCCGATCTCCTCCGGAAAAACGACCTGTCGGATCCGGATCCCGACGCTCTCGCAGCGCTTGACCGCGCCGCGTTCATAGCTGAGGTCGTCAGGCCGTTCCCCTACGCGCACGATCGCCAGTGTTGGAACGACGCCCTGCTCAGCGAGACAAGCGACCTTTTCCCTCATCGCTTCCTTCATTGCGGCGGCGACCGGTGCGCCTTTCATCAGCAGTGTCATTTCGATAACCTCTCCATCGCTGTCTCATATGCCCGGTCCGCTTCTGCTTCACATTCTTCCAGAATACGCTGCATTTCTTCTTCAAGATCCAGCACATAACTGCGATCCTTCATCAGTCGTGTATTCGCAAGGATATTGATCCAGGCTCCTCTGGCTGCTGCTTTGCAGAAAGCCGCACCTGTAGCGGCGTCTGATACCGCCAGAACACTGCCGTTTTCTGCGAACGCCTTCAGCAGTTCTGCCACCCGGCAGGATATTTGAAGGATCCGGACCGGAGACACCGCCGCATTCCGCAATGCAGTTTCCAGGATGATCCCCCTGCCGGGATCATCTTTCGGGATCCGGTATGCTTCTGAGAGCGGCTGAAAAGCTTCCCCGTCCTGATCGATAAGCTGGAGCAGTTCTTCCCTTATAAGACAGGCTTCTTTCATCCATTCCTGAATTTGTGGTTCGACCGACGCGTATTTCTTTTTGCCTGCGGTCAGAGAGCCGACCATGGCTCCCAGCGAGATGCTGAGCGCAGCGACGAGCGCGCTCGCGCCGCCGCCTCCCGGAATCGGTTCCCTGGAAGACAGTTCCTCCGAAAATTTCCTCAATGACTGTTCGGCAAAACTCATCGGATCCTCCTGATTCGCACATCCCCGGGAATCATTCACATCCCGGCATCCGTATGTCGTATAAACTAAATATATCACATACGGGACCGGTTGGACCTGATTCCTGCATGATTCCGGGGGAAAAGAGAACGGCCGGGTTACTCCCGGCCGCTATTTATCTGTATCATGGGAAAAGAATCTGGCAGCTGTAAAACCGAGCACAGCGCCGATCGTATTCAGCAGGATGTCATCCGTCTCGGCGACGCCGCTGCCGAGGACGAACTGTCCGGTCTCAATCAGCAGAGAACACAGGAATCCCACCAGGATCGTTCTTTGCCAACTGATTCCTTTCTTTTCCAGCAGATATCCAAGAGGCATGAAGACGATCAGGTTCCCGGTAAAGTAATAGATAAATGCCTTCCATGAACCGTATCTCGCGAAAAACAGATACTGTGTCAGAGGCATCAGGTTCAGTGTTCCGGAAAACAGATCATCCAGCCGGATCCCCGGACGGAACACCGTGATCCGCAGAAG
>CAMKDB010000016.1 GCA_946411155.1 uncultured Faecalibacterium sp. | reverse complement strand
GTGATCAAGGTTGATCACGAAGCCGGCATGCTTCTCACTGACGGCAGCTCCGCCGATACGAAAACCTTTCAGTCCGCATTCATCAATCAGCTTCGAGGCATAGCTGCCTTCCGGACGTTTGAAAGTGCTGCCGCAGCTTGGATAATTCAAAGGCTGTTTCTCGATCCTCCGGGAAAGAAATCCGAACATTTCGTCATGGATCGCATCATGATTACCCGGCTTCAATTCAAAGGTGGCGGAGAGAACGATCCAATTTTTGTTCTGATGGAAGATACTGTGCCGATAGGACAAATCAAGTAAATCAGCGGAAAGTTCCCGCACATCGCAATTTTCATCCAGGATAGTTACGGAAGAGAGAACATTTTTGATTTCTGAGCCGTATGCCCCAGCGTTCATATAAACTGCACCACCGACAGTTCCAGGAATCCCGAATGCAAATTCCATTCCAGTGAGACTGGCTCCAAGAGCAACATGACATACCGCAGTCAGTTGAGTGCCAGCACCTGCATGGATGAAGTTTCCGTTAACGTTTAGATCCTGCAGAGCAGACTTTGTTACAACCACATATCCGCTGTAACCCTCGTCCGGAACCAGCACGTTGGAACCGTTTCCAAGGATGAAGAAGGACTTCTGCGCCTCTCGGAGAAGTCTGACCACTTGTACGAATGCGTCTTCGCTTCTTGGTACCACAACTGTAGAAGTGCCGCCGCACCGAAAACCGGTATATGAAGCAAGAGATTCGTTGCTCAGTACTTCAACATCTTCAAGAGATCTCAGTTTATCTGTCGTCATATTGACCCTGTCCTTTTCATTGAATCATTCCAAGAGAGTCGAGCAATTCTTTTTCGGCGTCATAACCCAGTTTCAGGTTGCGGAAATTCATGGCTGCGACTTCAAGTATTACGGCCAGATTTCGTCCCGGTCGGACAGGGATCGTGATCATAGGGACAGAGAGGCCAAGAAGGTCGATCGTCTCAGTCCCCATACCGATTTTTGAATAACTTTTAGAGGAATCCCATTCCTCGAGTCTGATGACCAGATCGATTCTTTCAGTGATATTGACAGCACCGACACCGAACAGCTGCTTGATATTAATGATGCCAATGCCACGCAATTCGGAAAAGTAACGGATATTGTCAGGAGATTTGCCGACGATCGTTTTGTCTGACACCCTGCGGAGTTCTACAGAATCATCCGCGATCAGCCTGTGTCCACGCTTGACGAGTTCGATTGCGGTCTCACTTTTGCCGACACCGCTCTCCCCCAGAATCAGAATGCCCTCGCCATATACGTCGACAAGTTCGCCGTGCATCAGTGTCGCCGGTGCAAGTTCCACGTTCAGATATGAGATCGCTGCAGACATAAATTCGGAAGTGTTCTGCTCACATCTGAGGAGCGGGACACCATACCTGCAGGAGAGCATAAACATCTCGTCAAAGATGTCCAGGCTTCTGGTGACGATGACAAGAACAGGCTCCTGGCTGTAAAGCCTGTCGAGAGCTTTCATTCTGTCTTCCGAAGATAGACCTTCGAGGTAGGTGTATTCCATTAAGCCTATGATCTGTATCCTGCGCGGATCAAAATGCGGCTTGAAACCGAGCAGCATCATCCCGGGACGGCTAACATCGGGGATAACAATTGCACGTTCTTTCTTGTCTTCCGGAGAATAGATTACTTCAAGTTTCAGTTCATCAATAAATGCTTGAATCGGTACCTTGCTTTCCATGGCATCCTCACGATGATTTGATAGAAAAATTATACAAAAACCGGACATCAACTTCAATTCGGGGGATAAATAAATGCCCGTCTAGTAGACGGGCATAACATAGAGGGCTGATCATTCATCCCGAAGTTTTTGAATAGCTTCCATGAACGTTTCGATATCTCTGAAATCTCGGTAAACAGAGGCAAATCGGATGTAAGCAACTTTATCGATCTGCCTAAGTTCATCCATCACCAGTTCACCGACGATCTCGGTGGATATTTCTTTTTCCAGTCTGTTTTGAAGATTCTTCTCCACTCTGTCGCAGATCATGCTGAGTTGTTCTGCACTTACGGGACGCTTTTCACAGGCTTTCAACATGCTGCGAAGTACTTTTTCTCTGTCAAAGGCTTCCCGCTCACCATTTTTCTTTACGAGGATAAGAGGAGTCGTCTCAATGGCCTCATAGGTAGTGAAGCGTTTTGCACATTCTACGCATTCTCTTCTTCTGCGGATTTTGAGGTCATCGTCAGAAGGTCTCGAATCGATAACTTTTGTATCAGGAGCACCGCAAAATGGGCATTTCATCTTTTCTCTCCGATAATACTTTCGCAGCTTGCAAGCAAAACAGCAATCGATAACAATTCAGCAGCCGACTTCAGTTCATCGCAGGACGGGAATGAAGGGGCAAGGCGTATAAATCTGTCATCAGGGTCAAAATCATGAGGGAATCCCGCACCAGCCTGGGTCAGGACAAGACCGGCATTTCTGCAAAGATCAACGACGCGTTGAGCGGTATGTTTTCTGACAACAAGAGAGATGAAATAACCTCCGGTGGGCTTGTTCCAGGAAGCAACGCCGAAACCGTCGAGACGATCATGGAGAACCTGATCAACTATTCTGAATTTAGGGGCAAGGATGTCAGCATGTTCAAGCATTCTCCTTTTGACGGAAGCCAAATCAGGGAATACTTTCACATGTCTTAACTGGTTCACTTTGTCATGACAGATAAACTCTGCCTGAAGAAACGGAAGAGCCGTTTCCATGTTAGCCTTACTCATCGCGATACAGGACACGCCTCCGGCAGCAAAAGTAATCTTGCTGGTAGAGGAGAACATGATCGGTCTGTCAGGATGTCCGGCTTCATTACAAAGAGAGAAGAAATCTATCGGCTGTACAAATGTTCCATTCAATGTATGAAGCGGATAGGCATTGTCGACAAAGAGCGTAAAGTCATTTGCCTTTGCATCCATTTTTGCAAGGCGTGAAAGAGTTTCCTCAGAATAAATATCCCCAGTCGGATTTGAATAGATGGGAACGACCCACATTCCTTTTACCGACGCATCCGAAGAAACGATCTTTTCAACCAAATCCATGTCAGGACCGTTACCTGTCAGCGGAACAGGTATCATCTCGATTCCCATGACCTCGCAGATCCTGTAGTGGCGGTCATATCCAGGAACAGGGCAGATAAAACGCACCTTTTCTTCTTTCGACCATGGCCGTTCAGAATGTGCAACTCCGTGAAGCATGGCTCTGGCTACCGTGTCGAACATCAGGGAAAGAGAAGAATTCCCGCCTATCAGAATGTTGTCCGAAGGAACGTTCAATATATCGGAAAAAAGATCTCTGAGTTCTGAGATCCCCCAGAATCCCCCGTAATTTCTGCAGTCAATCCCGCCGGAACTGATGCAATCCAAACCGGATGTGACGGAATTCAGCAGATCTTCCCCCAAATCCAACTGTTCCGGAGACGGTTTTCCTCTGGACATATCCAGTTTCAGGCCGGAATCACAGTAACGCAGATATTCCACTTTGATGTCATCAAGAAATTCCGACAGCTCCTGTTTAGAGAATTGTTCCAGTTCTCTCCTCATACTAATGCTCCAAATGTTCTCGGATAAAGCTGTACGTCACGGATGTTTCCGATACCAGTCACATACATAAGGAATCTTTCAAAGCCCAGTCCAAAGCCTGCGTGAACGGTAGTGCCGTATCGTCTGAGGTCAAGATACTCTTTATAGTCATCGGTATCCATTCCGAGTTCTTTCATGCGTGCTTCAAGAACATCGAGACGTTCTTCACGCTGGCTTCCCCCGACAAGTTCCCCTACACCGGGTACTAACATGTCAGCGGCTGCAACCGTTTTACCGTCTTCATTCATGCGCATGTAGAATGCCTTGATCTCCTTTGGATAGTCCGTAACAAAAACAGGACACTGAAAGATTTTCTCTGTCAGATAACGCTCGTGTTCAGACTGAAGATCGCATCCCCAGTAAACTTTAAAGTCAAATTCCGGGTTGTGAGGTTCCAGCAGTTCAATTGCTTTTGTGTATGTAATCCTGACGAAGTCGGAATCCACGAGTTTTCCAAGTCGCTCCAACAGCGTATTGTCATAAAATCTGTTGAAGAAGGCAAGTTCATCCGGACAATGCTCAAGCAGATAAGCAACACAAGATTTTACCATTGCTTCTGCTGTATCCATATACCCTTTCAGGTCGCAGAATGCCATTTCAGGCTCGATCATCCAGAATTCAGCAGCATGCCGAGTAGTATTTGATTTCTCAGCGCGGAAAGTTGGGCCGAAAGTATAGATCTTCCCAAATGCCTGAGCCATGCTCTCCCCTTCCAGCTGACCGGAAACGGTAAGATGTGTTTCGCGACCAAAGAAATCCTGAGAGAAATCAACATTACCGTCTTCAGTGAGCGGAGGAGATTTCGGATCAAGTGTTGTCACACGGAACATAGCACCTGCGCCTTCCGCATCGCTTCCGGTAATCAATGGTGTATGAACATAAACAAACCCATTATCATGAAAGAATTTGTGTATGGCGAATGCGCTTTCACTTCTGATTCTGAAAGCTGCTCCGAACGTGTTGGTCCTGGCACGGAGATGCGGGAACTGGCGGAGAAATTCAGGAGTCATGCGTTTCTTCTGAAGCGGATAACCCTCATCAACACCGCCAACAATCTCAACTTTTCTTGCGTTCAGCTCAAACGGCTGTTTTGCTTCCGGAGTCAGTACAAGTAAACCGGAGACTACGACAGAAGAGCCAACAGGAGCATTAGCAACGGCTTTATAGTTGTCTGTTTCCAGTTTTGAAGCCTCAATGATTACCTGAAGGTTTTTGAAACAACTGCCATCATTGACTTCAAGGAAAGCTATATTTTTGCTCTCACGCGAGGTGCGGACCCAACCGGATACAGTGATTTGTTCACCGTCTGTCAACTGTAAAGAAAATAAAGATTTGATTTCATATCGCTCCATGTTATAGTATCCTCCTACAATACTCTTTATTTTATATCAATCATGTTTTTTGCACAACAAACAAATATCGTGCTTGTCTATTCTGTACAGCAAAAGATTATACAGACATCTTCGATCCCTGTTCGTTCAGAACCTTCCGTTGCAAGCAAACGGAAAAAATACTGGATCAACTGTTTGACAAACATAAAAACTGCTGATATATTATAATAGTTTCAGCCAAGTGGAGAAGTCGCCTAGCTTGGCCGAGGGCGCACGATTGGAAATCGTGTAGGCGTCAAAAGCGCCTCGAGGGTTCGAATCCCTCCTTCTCCGCCATTAAAGATCCTGCCGCGATGCGGCAGGATCTTTTTCTGTTTCTGAAATGATCGCTCTTTTATCATGTAATTGTTTTGAACTTCATGCTCTGTTGTGATTGAATGATAAAGAGATATCGGTTATTGTCTGAGGTTTATCTAATGGAACTGATTGAATATAGGAAAAAGATGAAACAACTGCCTGCGCTGCTTTTGCCCTGGTATGAGGAGAGCAAAAGAGATCTTCCCTGGCGAAAAACGAAAGATCCGTATTGCATCTGGATCTCTGAAATCATGTTACAGCAGACCAGGGTTGATACCGTTATTGAGCGATATCTTCAGTTCATTTCCGAACTCCCAACTGTTGCCGACCTTGCAGCTTGCAGTGACGACGAACTAATGAAGCTGTGGGAGGGGCTGGGATATTATTCCAGAGCACGAAATCTGAAAAAAGCTGCTCAACTTATCATGAGCAGATATGAAGGACTTTTCCCGGAAGAATTGACACAGATCAGGGAACTTCCTGGAATCGGAGATTACACTTCTGGTGCTATTTCTTCCATTGCATTTGGAAAACCTGTGCCGGCAGTCGACGGAAACGTTTTCAGAGTGCTCTCACGCTACCTCCCCTGTTATCTTGATATTTCTCTTCAGGGAAGTAAAAAGTTTTTCACGGAACTTCTTTCCCCTGTATACCCGAAAGATGCATCCTCATTTACTCAGAGTCTTATGGAACTCGGTGCTTTGATCTGTTTACCGAATGGCGTTCCACACTGTGAGGAATGTCCGCTTGCAGAGAATTGTTCTGCCTTCCGCGATCAGTCCTGGAACGAACTGCCTGTTAAGAACAAGCAGACAATCAGAAAAAAGACATATCTGGCAGTTTTTCTGATTCGTTGCGGCGGGTGCATCGCAGTCAGAAAAAGACCATCATCAGGACTGCTAAAGGACATGTGGGAGTTTCCGAATCTTGTCGTTGATGATTATCCGACGGATCTTTCAGGCATCCTGAAAGAGCACTTCGGGATGGATTCTAGTGAAGTTACTTACTTAGGGGAAGCGAGTCACATTTTTTCCCATGTCGAGTGGCGTATGAAAACATATTCCGTTAATGCTCTGGAGAAGAACGAACAATTCCGGTGGGTCACAGATGAAGAATTATCGGACAGTTATGCACTGCCGACAGCATTCAAAAAACTTCTTTCAATACAAGAACCGGAGAAGTGAATTCTCCGGTTCTTGCGTTTCAGATAAATAAATAATCAATCCAGATTAGCTATCGTTCTTATCATCAGATCAGTAAATCTCGCGCGGTCTATCGAAACGCCTGCAAACGTATTGGGGTGATAAGTCTCTGTTTCGGTAAACGGACGAAGGGCATATGTCTTTCCTTCAGTCAGTGTCCCTTTAGTCTCGACGCGTACTTCAACGAACTCGGTCTCTATAATATCCGGACAGATCATGTAACAAGCAGCTACCGCGTCACAAAGGATGCCACCCCTCCGCTGTCTGCGCTGTTCTTCTGTGAGCGTATCAGGACCATTAACACGGTCTCTTACAAGATCTGCAGCAACTTTCGAGACCTTGCCGCCATTATCAAGCCGGGCAAGATCATCTTTATTAATGATGGCTTGCATGCAGATATCGAGTCCCATCATGGCCATAGGGACACCTGCTTCAAAAACGATTCTGGCTGCGTCAGGATCCGCATAGATGTTATATTCCGCGGCAGCGGTCCAGTTTCCGCGTGCAAATGCACCGCCCATAATAACGATTCTTTTCAAATGTTTTGACAGGTCGGGATACTTCGTGAATGCAATACCAAGATTTGTCAGCGGGCCGATTGCAAGGATCTCAAGTTCTCCGGTATATTCTTTGGCTTTCCTGTATACGAAATCCCACGCATATTCTTTCTCTGCTTTTTTTACTGGTTTGGGAAGGTTGACATGCCTTCCAAAGCCGGACGAGCCGTGAACATCACCGGATGTTCTTCTTTCTTTGAACATCCCCTTTTTTGCTCCGCGTAATACGGGAATATCCGTACACCCACAAAGCTCGCATAATTTCAGTGCGTTCGGTTCGGTAAATTCAAGACCTTTATTACCGCTTACCGGGCAGAGTCCAAGAATATCAAATTTCCCGGATCCAAGCATCATCATAAAACATACGGCATCATCAAGACCGGGATCGAAATCAATTATGACAGGTGTTTTAGTTCTTTCCATTGTTCCCGACCTCCTTACAGCTTTGAATTACTCAGAATTTCTTCAATCGCGTCCAGATACTTCAAACGGTCCAAATCGAGAACCAGCGTATGGACGTGCTCTTTTTCCGGATGCCAAGGATCCGTGGAGCAGACAGTCATGCCGTCACATGCTTCGGAAGCACATTCAACTGCTATATCTGCTCCGACCGTCGTAAAGATTTCGGGATGGAGAAGATATATGATCGGCACTGTATCATAAATAATCGCGCCTGGGCGTTTCCATAGTTTGAAACGTTCATCCAGATCCTCTCTTTGATCAAAGGCAAAGCAATCTTCACAGATACGGTTGAAGAACTTGGCGGCTTTACCATCTAATTTTGCAAATTTTTCCTTTGCTTCATCAGAAGTGATGTAGGCGCTATGACAAACATCAAGTCCGCACATTATCACCGGTTTGCCAAATGAAAAAACTACTTGAGCGGCCTCCGGATCGGCGTAAATGTTCAATTCGGCAGTCCCCGTCGAATTTCCGAACTTATATCCGCCTCCCATGCAGACGATCGAGTCAACCTTTTCTTCTACAAGATCCGGGTAAAACAGCATTAACTTGGCAATATTCGTCATAGGAGCCAACGGAACCAATGTAATCGGTTCGGTTGACTGTTCCAGCGTCTCTTTCAGCCAGGTAACTGCATCGACATCCAATTCCGGTCTATAGTGCAGATTATTGTCAGGAAAGAACCTCCCGCGGTCCTCTTCGGAACCGACCCAGACTTCCCGAATCAATGGCTCGCTATTTCCTTTTAGAACAGGAATATCGACATCAAAATGCGCAATCAGATCTCTGGTGTTGCGGTACGTCTGCCAAAGCGGAAGATTACCGAGGACTGTTGTGACCCCCAAAAGGTCCAGCGAATCACTGGCCAAAGCGAGCGTGATCGCTGCTGCATCATCATGGCCAGTATCACAATCCAATACGACTTTTCTCATTTAGTAACCTCCTTTAAAGTACGGTCAGATTGCAAATGTATATAAGATGAAATAAACAGCATGAAACCAAAAGGAACAAGAGCGAAGAGAAATGAGGAATCGATCGCGTGATCCAAACAAGCAATTACGTATGAAAGAGATAGATGGGTGCAAAGGTATTCGATGGCATATAAACCGAAGACCTTCTTCAGAAACAGAATAACGATTCCGACAAGTATCAGGAAAAGAACAGGAAATGAACATGCTTCCTGCGTAAGGATCATGCCTCCGCGATAGGCAAACAGCAGTACAGAGGAAATAAGGAATAGCAATATAAGCAAAATCCGCAATATAAGAGAGGAATTATATGTCCCACCCTTCAGGTGATCACAGTAAAACGAAAAGCCGGTCTGGAACAGAAACAATAATAATGCTGTGATGACAGAACGACCATAAAAAAGATGGTAGACAAAGAGAACGGCAGCTGAGAAGAAGCGAACGGCTTTCGCTTCCGGAAACTTCAGCACCCAAAAGCCAGTTCCTAATACGGCAATCAAATGAACCGCAAAGAGAATCAGCAGGTCTCTCCAAAAGACAGGATTCGCAAGCGAATAAAAACCCTCTTCAGATCCTGAGTTGAAATATGAACGGCAGAGTTGAAAAAATATCGAGAGAAGCAGTGTGCCGATACCAAGAAAAAGCGGATTCATTTTGCGCTTGAAATCCAAAAAATAGCATAAACATGCTATGATGGAGACACAGAGCACATCAAGAACCGCTGGATAAACAGGACTGTACATTTCGCTTGAAGCATAGAGAAAAAACATGCATTCCAAAAGTGAAAAGCATAGCAGTAACAAAGCGAATACGGAACGGTTTTTTCCCTGCTCGAAATACATAATTCAGTTTCCTTCTTCGGAATCAATATCAATTTAAAATATAACAGTTATCGAAAAACGAGGCAATGAATATGAATTGCAATTTTGATCTGGATATCACAATCCCCAACATCAGAAAAGCGCAAACTATCGCGAAAAAGTGTCTGGAAGAATTACCGCTCTATATTCGACCGGGAATAAGCCGGAGTGAACTGCACCAGATCTGCGAGAACATCATGACTAAAGCCGGAAGCACGGGTTGGTGGATGCGTGGCGACGGTGCGCTCATCTTGTTCGGACCACATACTACCTTCTCTGCTCACGATAGTCCGGATGCTCTGTTCAAGGATCTTACCATCGGCGAAAATGATGTCGTCACTGTTGATGTTGCGCCGATGTTCGAGGACGGATGGGGCGATATGGCAAGGACGTTCGTTATTGAAAGCGGGCATGTAATACCGTGGGAAAACTCCTCAAACGAAGAGATCAAAGAAGGTATGCGCATGGAGGAAAGGCTGCATAAAGCTTTCGTGGACAATTTTTCTCCAGATATGACTTTCAGCAGCTTACATGCCCTTACTAGCAGGATAATGGATTCATACGGCTATCGAAATTGTGATTATCACGGGAATTTTGGCCACACAATCGAAGCCCATCCGGATAATCGGGTAACCATTATCCCGGAAGAAACGCGCTCAATCTTCTCTTATGGAAAACCGATCACTTTCGAACCGCACATCTGCAGAATCGGAGGAACGATTGGTGTGAAGTGCGAGAACATCTATTATTGGGACACTGGCAAACTGGAGGTCCTATAAGAAAAAGCTCTTAAAACCTAAGAGCTTTTCAGACAATGAATAACCGATAAAGAATCAATCACTTTCTAAACGGACGGAGATACCCGAAAAACAATAATACCGTCTTTTTTGTCCAATATACTGACGATTCCAATCTGCTCAAGTTCCTTTACATAACTAAGTGCGCCGTGCTTCTTCCTGATAACAAGATACAACACACCGTCATGATCTAAATGGGAAAGCGCATCTTTCATCAGTCTCAAACAGATCTTTTTTCCCGCATGGATCGGCGGATTCAGTATGATGCAATCAAATTTCTGTTCGATTTTTTCAAATCCATCCGAGCAGATTATTCTTGATTCGGTACTGTTCCTTAAACAGTTTGTTCTGCATAGCTCTAGTGCCCGCTCGTTCACATCGGACTGTGTCAGACAGATCCCTGGATATTTTGTTTTCAAAAAGATACCTATCAGACCATATCCACATCCCAAATCAAGGACATTTTCTGTTTCAAGATCGACAAATCGAAGCAATTTCATGGAAGCGTCATCGATCTGATTGTATGAAAAAACTCCGTGATCGGTATCAAACTCAAGTTTTTTGTCTCTGCACCAGCAAGAGACGCGGCGGATGTCTGTACGTACAGAAGCATCATTTTCAAAATATTGACTCATTTTTTCATAAAACCTTTAGGAGAAGATATGATGGGTAAAGTGTTGATTATCTATACCGGCGGAACGATCGGCATGACAAAGAGCAGTAAGGGATATGCCCCTGCAGACGGAGACTTTGAGGATACACTGAAGCGGATACCGGAATTATATGATTCCCAGATGCCATCCTGGGAGCTGATCCAACTTTCCCCTGTTAAAGATTCCTCCAATATGGACGTTCATGACTGGAACAGAATCGCTGAGATGATCGAGAACCATTATGAACAGTATGACGGTTTTGTGATACTTCATGGAACGGACACGATGGCATATACGGCTTCTGCGCTGTCTTTCATGTTGGAAGAGCTGTCAAAACCTGTTATTCTGACCGGTTCCCAGATTCCTCTCTGTGAAATCAGAAACGACGCACGTGATAATCTCATCACTTCCATTGTGATTGCCGCTCAGGGCGTTGTCAATGAAGTGTGCATCTTTTTTGGAGGAAGTCTCATACGCGGAAACCGGTCCACTAAATATTCTTCTGACGGACTAATTGCGTTTCTTTCTCCAAATTATCCCGCTCTCGCTGAAGCGGCGATCGATATCCAATATAATTACCCACAAGGCATAAAGGAATCTCACCTTCCCCGCCAACTTCATGTCCAGTATCTGCTGGATGTTCCCATTGCAGTGATCAAAGTATTTCCCGGCATCAAATTCAAATACTATACGGAAATACTGAATCACAATTTCCGAGGAATCGTAATCGAAACTTTCGGTGCAGGAAATATTCCGGGAGGAGCAGAGAATATCGAGAAGGCGATTTCGGCAAAGGATAATGATACGATCTATGTTATCTGTTCACAGTGCCCCGCAGGTTCGGTCAGCCTTGGACAGTATGAAACCAGCACGATCCTTCAGAACGCAGAAGGAGTCAGCGGGTTGGATATGACAACGGAAGCCGCTATGACAAAACTGTATTATCTGATCAGCAAAGGATATGAAAGGTCTGAAATTATCGATCTCATGGAGAAGAATCTGCGTGGGGAGATCAGATCAGATTGAATTCATTTTGAAATAATGAAGAAAAGCCCGTCAAATCAGGATTTCCTGAAATGACGGGCTTTTGGCGCGCTCGAAGGGACTCGAACCCCCGACCCACTGCTTAGAAGGCAGTTGCTCTATCCAGCTGAGCTACGAGCGCTCAACGTGGATTATTATATCCACTGAAAGAAGTAAAGTCAATCGGAATTATACTTCATGGTCCCTGGCATAACATTCCCAACGCCATGAATCGCGGCACATATCTTTGATATCATGTTTGGCGTACCATCCCAGTTCTTTGTTCGCTTTAGCCGGGTTGCTGAAACAGACTGCGGAGTCACCGGATCTTCTCGGTCCGATCGCATAATTTACGTTTACATGATTGACCTCTTCAAAAGCATGGATCACTTCCAGAACAGAATATCCCCTTCCGCAACCGAGGTTGTAGATAAACACGCCGGTATTGTTTTCCAGTTTTTTCAATACGGCAACGTGTCCGTCTGCCAGATCGCAGACATGAATATAATCGCGAACGCCGGTTCCGTCTGGTGTCGGATAATCGTTCCCATATACCGTAAGAAGTTCTCGTTTTCCCGCTGCCACCTGAGTGATATAAGGCATCAGATTATTCGGAATACCATTCGGATCTTCTCCAATCAGCCCGCTTTCATGAGCTCCGATGGGATTAAAATATCTGAGAAGTGCAACGGAGAACTCTGAGATTGCCGCACTGGTATCCTGAAGTATGCTCTCGCATACTGCTTTTGTCCTTCCATAAACGTTCTGAGGACGGATGTCTGCAGTTTCAGGGATCGGACATGAGTCGGGAGTACCGTAGACACAGGCACTGGAACTGAAAACGATCTTGAAAACAGAGTGTTTTCTCATACAATTAAGGACATTGATCAGGCTTACAAGATTGTTCTGATAATACTCCAGCGGTTTTTCCTGCGATTCGCCGACAGCTTTGAATGCGGCAAAATGAATAACAAAATCAATTGCGTATTTGAAAAAGACCTGATCGAGGGAATTATAATCCAGAAGATTGATCTGCTCAAAATCGATGGATTTTCCGCAGATGGTCTCGAGCCGATCAAGCACACTGAGTTTGCTGTTAGATAAATCATCAACGATCACGACATCATATCCATTGGAAATCAAGGATACGACAGTGTGAGAGCCAATGAATCCTAAACCGCCAGTAACAAGAACGCGCATTCCGATAATCCTCCAATAAAGAATACAACCCTTTATAAAAAGGGTTGTTGACTATGGCAGGGCTGGCTGGATTTGAACCAGCGGAATGACGGAGTCAAAGTCCGTTGCCTTACCCCTTGGCTACAGCCCTATATCACCTAACTAAAATAGCAGAAAAAATGAATGAAGTCTAGAAGAAAGAGTTGAATTCATTTTTCTGTCATTTCCCGTTCAGACATTATGATCATATTCAAGTATAGCTTGAATCGGATGACGATTTTTCAATTGTATCATGCTTCTTTTTTTGTTTTCGTTTTATTACAATCTAATTGAGAGAAAGAGAGGTCAAGAATGAATACTTTAGGAACCAGGATCTCTGATTACCGGAGAAAGAGCGGCCTTACTCAAATGCAGCTCGCTGAAAAAATCGGTGTTTCTTTCCAGGCAGTATCATCCTGGGAAAGAGATGAATATATGCCTGACACAAAGAATCTGATTGCTTTGGCGGAAACCTTTGACATTTCGATCTCCAATCTAACTGATGATAAAAAAAGAAATTTTACTACTGAAAAAGAGTTGTTTGATTGGACGCATATGAAGACGTTCATCAAAACGACTGCGAAAAGCAGGGACATGAAGGATACACTTTCTGCGCTTGACTTCGCCGAGAAAGCGCATTCCGGGCAGAAAAGAAAAAAATCGGAGATCCCATATATCTATCATCCTTTAAATCTGGCTTGCCATTGTCTGGCATTAGGTATCTATGATGATGCGGTCGTTGCCGCGTGCCTGCTTCATGATGTCATTGAGGACTGTGGAAAAACAACAGATGAATTACCTGTTGGCGCTGAGGCGAAACAACTTGTTTCTTTACTGACACATGAGAAGGATGATTCTAGAAGAAAGCAGATCCTGGAGGATTACTATTCGGAAATGGCGAAAAACCCCAAAAGTGCACTTATCAAATGTATTGACCGTTGCAACAATCTGACGACAATGTCCTGGGGCCTTACTCGGGATAGGATCTACAGATATATTGATGAGACGGAACAATATATCTATCCCCTCCTTCAGATTATAAAGAATGTGCCGGAGTATAATGATGCCGCCTGGCTGCTGAGATACCAGATCGGAAGTATGCTGGATATATACAAAAGATTGCTTTAGTTGATTCTCCGTTCCGGAAAAGAAAAACTTTGATGGGATATGGCTGATAAATCCTGTGCGCCATATCCTATCAAAGTTTTTTTCTGTACTGATTGATGCTGGGAGAAGGATAATGATTTAAAGAAACCGTCTGCTTTCGATGCGGTTCCACTTCCTGTCCTGACACCAGTATACAGAGTTGGCGTCCGCATCATAGACCATCGATACCACGGTCGGACAGACCTCCTGAGCTACCGCTTTCAGAACTGAAAAGCAGTCATCGATATCAAAATCCTCATCAGATTTTTCCAGCATTGATTCTGCAATATGATATCTGTCCCACCCCATCCATGGATGCCTTTCGCGATCCATCTTATATGGGGAAAAATTGGTAAGGATCTTGTATTTGGGCTTTTCAAAGTATAAAGCGCCCTGTCCGGGAATAATGTGAAGTACATTTCCTTTACGGTCAGACAATGCGCCCATAAACGTCAGACCCGGAACGCTGCAGATCGGTTTAGATGATGCGATCGAGTGGATTTCGTCAAGAGTTTTCTTCTGGAGCAGCAGGTCGATATCCAGATGGATCACATTGATGCTATCGACCCTCGGATTACTTCTCTCATCAAACGGCCAGCAAGTCGGCATTCCAACAAAATCTCCCCTGCTGTTTGCACCGAACAACGGGAGCCATCCTTCCTCTGAATCGTTGATTTCAATGAAAACACCTTTCAGATTGCTGTTTATGCGGTATTCCATATCGAGAAGATCAAGATTCCAGCCGACAATCGTCTTTTTTCTGTTTGATACAATGCTGGTGCACATAGCACATTATTCCTTTTCTCAAGTATTGAATTACAGTTTTTTCCGGAACAGGCCGTGCCTGTTGCAGTATGCATAAATCATTTTGGTCCGGCTTATTCTGATTCTGGCTTCCGCGTTTCCTTCAGGATACAGTTTAATGATCTGAACTCCCTGATCCGATACTCCTGCGATGAATGAGATAAAATGTCCCTTGGTCATCGGGTGATCCATAGAAACATAATAGTCATCCTCAATGACTTCGCACTCGATGGTATGTTCATCATCTTCCGGTTCGTAATCAAGATGAGGGAGCGTAATTCCGCAGCAACTGATGACGGCTTCGCCGGTTGAAGTCATGACATTGCCGCAAACAGGACAAACATAAAAATATGTTCTGAGCATATTCGCGACACGATTTCTGTTTCTGATATCTTCTCCTGAGAGCAGTTCTATCACAGAGATATCGAGCGCTTTTGCAAGAGGTTCCAACAAACTGATGTCAGGGAACCCGCGTCCGTTTTCCCATTTGCTTACCGCTTTGCAGCTTACGCTGATTCTTTCTGCAAGTTCCTCCTGCGTCATCTTCTTTTCTTCACGAAGGCGGCGTATCACAGCACCCGTCAGATAGTTGTCCATTTTTTATCTCCTTGAGTATCATGCTAACACAAAGAAACAATACTTAGTGCCTACGCTGCGTAGAATCTTGATGCTCCAGGATCATTATACAGCAGACAATTGAACATAAAAAAACGACAGAGAATCAAGTTACTGATTACTGCCGTTATTATGGGGTGGGTAGTGGGACTCGAACCCACGACCCCCAGGGCCACAACCTGGTACTCTAACCAACTGAGCTATACCCACCATCGCACCACGTTATTATATATGGTGTTTTCCTCTTTTTCAACTGTTTTCGCAGAGAAACTGAAAAAGGAGACCTGCAGGAAGGCCCACAGATCTCCCTAAATCGAATAAAAACAATACTTAGACTTCTTTTTCTTCCGGTTGCTCAATTTCGGAACCCAAATCGGCTAAATCGTCTGATTCCTGTGACGGAACAGTTTCTTCAGGCATTACATCAGAAGTGACGTCTATCTCTTCCTTCTCAGAAGCGTCCGGCTTCTCCTCATCCGTAGTGGCCTCATCTTGTTGTTCGTCAGTTCCGTTCAAGTCGGCCTCAGCTGATTCTGCTGAGGGAGCAGACAGTTCAGCAGAATCCTGCTCTTTTTCCTCTGTTGGTTCAGATGCCGTCTCTCTTTCCAACTGTTTGACATATGGCATCAGATATTCGTCGTCATTGAGCCGGCGGATTGTGGAACGGATCATAATCAGGGCTACAAAAGCAGTGAGAGCAAGGAGACTGCATACAAACTGAGAGATCCGGATTCTTCCGAGAAACAGAGCGTCAGTTCTTAACTGTTCAATCACAGCGCGGCCGATTCCGTTCCAGACAAGGTACTTAAGGAATACTTCACCATCGAATCTTCTTTTATCGAGAAGTCTGGAAAGAAGTAAAAATCCAATGAGGCACCAAAGACTTTCATACAAGAAAGTTGGATGAACAGGAGCGTCACTCAGCACGATTCCATGCTGGGAATACAAAGTAGATGCGTTCCGGGCTACATAACGGGAAATCGTGTCACTATACATCGCCCAGGGCAGACTGGTGTTTGTCCCAAACAGTTCCTGATTGAAAAAGTTTCCCCAGCGTCCGATGCACTGCCCAATAAGAAGGCCAAGTCCAAGCAGATCGAGGAACGGCAAAAGACGGATCTTCCGGATCTTGCAAACGATGATACATGAGAGAAGTGAACCGAGCAGAACACCGTAGAAGGCGGTTCCGCCGCCTCGAAGGTTGAAGAACTCTTTCAGCGAGTGAATTTCATAATCGTCGGCAAAAAGAACATAAAACAGCCTTCCGCTGAATACGCCGATAACTGTACAAACGATCACGATGTCGAGAACGTTGTCGTCGGTAAGTCCGACTTTAGATGCATTTTTCTGGGCATACCACACACCCAGCAGAAGTCCAAGTGCAATCAGAATACCGTACCAGTAAATATTGAAGGAGCCAATTGCAAAAGCGACTCGATTGATTGTAAACTCTATACCCAAATAAGGAAAAGAAACGTTACTCATGCGAACCTCTTAAAAGAAAATTAAATGGTCGAAACCTGCACTTTAGTATATACTAAATCAGTCTCGATTTACACATTATTATTTTTTTCGGGAAAACGGCATATTGAGCGGGAATAACAAAAAAATCAATAAGAAAAGAAAAGAACGATCCCAGATGTATATGGCAAGAAGGACTATGTTCTGTTTGCTGCTCTTTGTTTTGTTCGCTTTTCTGATCTGTCATCTCTTCTCCCCCTCCCATCCCACATCTTTTCCATTTCGTATTTTCGGTGAGAACAAACTGATTTTTTTCAAACAGAACGAAATACAGATTTCCGAAGACCTTAGCCGCTGCAAATGGGATCCCACACTTTTCAGTATAAAAGATGGGTTTGTGCAATATAATGACCCCTCAGTAGAAACCGCGACAGGTATCGACGTATCTTCCTATCAGAAAACAATCGATTGGAATACAGTGAAAGCGTCAGGTATCGAGTTTGCGATCCTTCGACTTGGCTACAGGGGAACTACAGAAGGCGGTTTATTCGAAGATTCATTTTTTGAAGAAAACTACCAAGCCGCATCAGGTGCGGGGTTACCTTTAGGGGTATATTTTTTTTCACAGGCACTGACGCCGGAAGAAGCGATTGAAGAAGCGGTGTATCTTTTGAGAATCCTTGACGGACGCGAGCTTCAGCTGCCTGTTGTCTTTGACTGGGAGTATGTTTCAGAAAATGCCAGAACTGCGAACATCGACAGTGAGACCCTTTCCGCATGCGCGGATGCGTTCTGCAAGACAGTTGAAAACAGCGGCTACAATAGCATGGTCTATTTCAACCTGTACACGTCCTATCTCATCTATGATATGGATTCCTTCGGAGAAGAATCCATCTGGTTAGCTCAGTTTTCCGATCAACCATCATACTATTATCATTATGAGATGTGGCAATATTCCTGTACCGGGACTGTGCCCGGGATCGAAACCGAAGTGGACCTGAATATAGCGTTAGATGATGACCTGGTTGAAACGATCAGACAATTCCGTTCATGATATTACACATAAAGAACAAGAGCTGATGCTGGAACAGCATCAGCTCTTGCGCATTCTTGTCATGAATTTCGTTTTATTTTATTTGAGCTGGTTTTGACAAAAGGTTCTTTCCTTATCCGAACAACAGTAACGACTTTGTAGTTCGGCAACTCAGAGAGTTCTTTCTGAATATCCTCAAGAACATAGTTTGGATCTTTTTCTTCTGAGAGATAGACCTCGGCGGAAAGGGTGTACTCTTCACCTTTTTCATTTTTTTCTCCCCTTACGACAACTTCCTCGACATAGGGGATGTTCATGATATACCGCTCGATTTCTTCGGGGTAAACATTTTTTCCGTTATTCAGGACGATAATGTTCTTTTTTCTGCCGGTAATTACGAGTTGGTCTTTCTTATCAATATAACCATAGTCACCGGTATAGAACCATCCGTCAATAATAGCTTTCGCGGTTTCTTCCGGCCGCTTATAGTATCCGAGCATGACCGTGTCGCCTTTGACACAGATCTCTCCGATTCCCTCTTCATTGGGAGAATCGATCCGCCATTCAAGGCATCCGAGTCTGTGACCAACTGTGTCGTATGTAACTGTTTTTTCGTCGTTCACAGAAACGAGCGGAGAGCATTCAGTAATGCCATAACCGCCGATGAGATAGATCCCGATTGTATCAAAGAACTCACCCAATTCAGGGCGGATCGGTGCGCCTCCGCAGATGATCTTTCTCATTCTGCCGCCGAATACGTTTCTGACAGACTGAAACAGATATGGCCGCATGTCAATGCCTATGCTGCGGAATCTTTTGGATAACAGCGAAGCAGCTTGGAACACTTTATCTTTTCCCTGCTTTTTGATGTTCTTCTGAATACTGGAGATCATGAATTCAGCTAGAGCTGGAACGATATAAATGTAGCTTGGCTGGAAAAGTTGAAGATCCTTTACGATGTCCTTCAGTGAAGCATTGATGCATAATGTCGAATGAAACCTGATTGATGGAAGGATATCTGTTACCGCTTCATATGTATGGTGGTATGGAAGAACTGATAATCCTTTATCATAGATCTCTGTAACTTCGAAACCGTAATAGATCAGAGAACAGATATTGTGCTCTGTGAGCATTACTCCCTTGGCGATCCCGGTCGTTCCACTCGTATAGACAAGCAGTTTTAATTCATACTCATCAGAGTGAAGTGAATCATATTCTGCACGGGATAAAGAAGCACCGTGTCTGATCAGCTCACGAAAGTCAGAAAAATCCGGATTCGCTTTCTGGGCGTCAAAACAGATAAACAGTTTGATTCCAGGCAGTTCTTCTTTATGCTCTGAAACCCATTTCGCATATCTAGAACTGAAAAACAGAACTTTGGACTCGCTTTCGGTCAAAACGTTGATTTTGTCCGCAGTTGGAAGTTCTTTGTCAACAGGGACAAAAACACCGGCACTTTTCAAAACAGTCAAGAATGCCACGATCCATTCGTAACGGTTTTCACTCATACAGGCGATATGGGAAGAGCCGAACCCTAACTCCGTCAAAGCGGCACCAAGGTTTTCGGTGTCTTCATTAAATTCAAAGTATGTCACATGCTGGATTTCGTTGCTGCGTCCGATACGGTATTGATACGCATCTCTGTCAGGTACGGCATGCACTGCCTCATCAAGGATGTCTCGTACAGAAAAGTATTGCTTACCGTCGTATTCTCTTTGGTAACTCATAATAATCCTGTCTATGACTTCATTTAGTCGTCATAGATATCACTTTCTTCAATATAATTGATGTCCATCAAAGTTTTTGCGTAAAAAGCGGTAAGCGCAGCAACACCTATGACAGTGACAGCAAGACTTGCTCCGGCAGCTGCAGCGATTTCCAATTTTTTGAGCTTTTTGTCCGATTGCTTTTCAGCAGTCAATTTTTTAAATAGATTCATTATAATCTACCTCCATGCTAATGATAATAACATAAAAATATGAACTAATCTAACACGGCACTAGTAGCTTCATCTTCATACTGCTTTGTATACAGAGAATAATAATATCCTTTAGTATCGATCAGTTCCTTATGCGTTCCCTGCTCTATGATTTTTCCGTTCCTGACGACAAGGATCCTGTCAGCATTTTTGACCGTAGAGAGACGATGCGCAATAACGATCGAAGTTCTGTTTGAAATAATCTTTCCGATTGCATTCTGTATCTTCTGTTCTATTACTGTGTCAATATTGGCGGTCGCTTCATCAAGGATCAGGATCTTAGGATCAGAAATGATGGCACGTGCAAAAGCAATCAACTGTTTTTCACCGGTTGAGAGCAGATCGCCACCCTCTCCGATGTCGGTTTCAAGACCTTTCGGCAATTTTCTGACTACGTCGTCTGCCGATACAAGACGAAGGACTTCCCAGATTTTTTCATCTGAAGCATCCGGGTCTCCATAGAGAAGGTTCTCCCTGATCGTTCCCGAAAACAGATGAGGGGTTTGCTGCACATAACCAATGGAGGAATGCAGCCAGAGCTGCGAGCGTTCTCTTAGATCGATTCCATCCAGCAGGATTTTGCCGCTTGTAGGTTCAAAGAATCTGCAAACAAGATTGGCTATCGTGGATTTCCCTGCTCCGGTCTCTCCCACGATGGCAAGATTCATGCCAAACGGGATCTTAAGCGAAAAGTGTTCAAGGACATCTTCATCTCCGTCAGGATAGCGGAACGTCACGTCCACGAATTCGATATCACCTGAGACCTGCTCCCAGTTCTCTTTCTTTGGCTGGAAGGTGTCTCCGTATTTTTCAATAACCTCATGGGTGTCTTCGACATCGGAACGTGTCTCAAGAATCTTAAAATATCTCTCGATGTTCACCTGGGTAGTGATCAGATCGGAGATAGCATCGATCAGCCATCGAACCGGTTCCATCATTCCCTCAGCATAGGTCATAAAAAGAGAGAACATCCCGATATCTTCTGCAGCAAGATATCCGCCTTTCCATAAAACAATGGCCAGTCCAAGTGAAGAGGCAATGTTCAGCGTTGCCTGGAAAGCACCTCTGATCCCGGAAGCGCGTACGGCTGTTTTCCGCATCAGAGATGTGTTTTTTTCGAAGTCCCTGAACATCTTATCTTCGATCACGAGTGATTTGATCGTTCTGGCACCTGTTATTTCTTCGTTGAAATCACTCGTTATCGTGGAATTCAGTTCGCGCACTTCGCGATTGATCTTGATCAAACGATTCTGAAACAGTGCAAAGAGAATCACGATAGCGGGAAGGATCGTCACAACCATGAGAGCCAGACGAGCATTAACGCTGAACATGACGATCACTACACCTGCCAGATAAGAGAGATGCCATACACTGTCCATAACCGTCCAGGAAACCAGAGAACCGATTCTGGACGTGTCGCTCATAACTCTTGAATGGATGTAGCCGACGCTGTTCTGGTTATAAAAAGAAAACGATAGTGTCTGCAAATGACGGAACGCTTTATTCCTCATGTCTTTATTCACGTTGACTTCGATCTGCATGGCATAGGAACAGGAAATATAGTTAAGTACGGCAGAAAGTGCGGTAGTAAAAACATACACGGCAAGAAACAACCAGATTCCCTTTACGGTCTGCCCGTTAACAAATGTCTCCAAAGCGTATGAGTTGTATACTGGCCAGATGATGTCTATTCCGCTGCAAATCAGACCGAAAATAACCATTATTGCAAATTTCTTGCGATATGGAGATACGAACGGAAGAATCTTCCCAATGCCAAAAAAAGGCAGATGAGTCTGTTTATCTTTGTTCATTCAGAATCGCCTCCTCTGCCCCTGACTGAATATCGTAGATCCTCTGATACAAACCATTGTTGTGGATAAGCTCTTCGTGAGTACCCTGTTCTGTGACCTTTCCGTGTTCCAATACCAGGATGTTGTCCGCCTTTGCAAGTGTAGAGATCCGGTGGGAAATCAGGATGATGATGCCGGTCCCGAATTTTTTCTCAAGTGCGCTCCTGATTTTTGCATCGGTTTCTGTATCGATGGCTGAGAACGAATCATCAAAGATCATGATCGGCGTTTTCTGAGTCAACATTCGGGCGATTGCGACACGTTGCTTCTGCCCACCTGACAGTGTTACTCCGCGTTCCCCGACATACGTATCATAACCATTGGTAAAGGACATAACTGCATTGTCGAGTGCAGCGATGTCCGCCGCTTCTCGGATCGAATCGAGATCAAGCCGTTCGGAAGTAATGCCGATATTTTCGGCAATGCTTCTGGAAAACAAAAATGGTTCCTGAAGCACAAACCCGATATTGCTTCTTAGATAAGAGGTTCTGATGTTCTTTATATCAGTATCCCCGATCGAAATTCTTCCCTGATTTTTCCCAAGCAGGTACATCTTATCCAGAAGCATCATAAGAGTCGATTTCCCGCTGCCTGTACCACCAAGAATGCCCAGAGTCGTTCCATATGGAATCGTAAACGAGACATTCTCGAGAACAGGATTATCATCAAAAGCGAACGACACATTTTCAAAACGAATACTCTGCCTGAGATCCGGGCAGGAATCAGAAACGTGTTCCTCTTCTTCAGACTGAATCATAATCTCATGGATCCTGTCTACGGAAACACCTGCTTTGCTCATTTCTGAAAGCATCCTGCCTAATTGCCGGATAGGCCATACAAGCTTATAGTTGTATGCAACAAATGCTACGTATTCTCCGGAAGTCATGCCTTTCTTAACGCAATAGAATACGCCTAATACAACGACAAGCATGATTTGCATGCCCGAAAGAAAGTCGGCTGTGCTCCAATATCGACTCATCGTCACAGCCATTTTGTCCCAAAGATGCGTGTAATGAGTATTTTGGCGTTCGAATTTGTTTACTTCATGGTTTTCCATCCCGAAAGCTCTAACGACACGGACACCGGTAAGGTTTTCCTGGCAGATACTGGATAGAATTCCTTCATTGTCATCGCATTCTCTGAACCGTGCCCCAACTTTTTTGAAGTATCTCAGAGAGTTTATGAGAATAATTGGCATTGGAAGAAGAGAGATCAGCGTCAAACTGACGTTCATCTTCAACATAAAGTAGATGGAAGACAGCAAGTATAAAGAGATACGGAAAAGCGCCGTGAGCTGTTCGGAGAAGAAATTTTTGATCATTTCTATGTCGGAACTGCAGCGCTGAAGAATATCACCGGTCTTATTTGAACTGTGCCAGGAATACGGCAGTCGTTCCATATGCGCATACAGAATATCGCGCATGTTTTTGATGAAGGTCTCCCCTGCTTTAGCGTTAGTGACTCTGAAACTGAA
>CAMKDB010000015.1 GCA_946411155.1 uncultured Faecalibacterium sp. | reverse complement strand
AAAACCCGCTTGCGAAATTTGCGCAATGACCATCTGAGTTTCTTCCAGAGCCGCCGGGCATCCGTTGCCGCGGCGGCTCTGTTTTTTGTCTGCGCCGTTGTTGATGGAACAGGCTGTGCGGTATAATAAAACAAGAAAATAAACAGACAGGAGGGACAGTGTATGCAGTCCGCAAAAGAATTTATTGCATTGAATAAGGATGCTCTGATCCGCGACCTCGGAAGACTTGTCGCTATCAACAGTGTTAAAGGGGAGCCTGCTCCCGGCGCACCGTTCGGCGAGAACGTGCATAAAGTCGAGATGGAAGCGCTGAAGATCGCGGAGGAACTGGGTTTCGAGGAAACGCATGACTGTGAGGGCTATATCGGATATGCCCATTTCGGCCCCCAGGAGAAGTATCTCGGCATCATCGGACATATGGACGTCGTTCCTGTGACGGACGGCTGGTTCCGGGATCCCTTCGAGATGTTTGAAAAGGACGGATATCTGGTCGGGCGCGGAACCGGTGACGACAAGGGACCGATGCTCGCCGCCATGTACGCATGCAAATATCTTATTGAGAATAAGATCCCGTTGCGCTACGGTCTGCGTGCGCTCATCGGATGCGATGAAGAGTGCGGAATGAATGATCTGCCGCATTATCTGGAAAACTATCCTGCTCCCGTTTTCGCTTTCACACCGGACGCCGGTTTCCCTGTGGGCAACGGAGAAAAGGGCATCTTTGAAGCGGATCTGGTGAGTCCTTCGGTGGCGGACCGGATCGTCGATCTGTGGGGCGGCATTGCGTCCAACGTTGTTCCGGATACCTGCAGGGTCACGCTGAAAGGCGTTTCCGCAGATGCGCTGCGTGAGGCGGCGGGCGACAATGACAGATATACAGTCACGGAAGAAGACGACCGGGTCACGGTCACTGCGCAGGGTGTCGCCGCTCATGCAGGCATGCCTTTCGACTCCGTCAACGCCAACGGTCTGATTGCGGATCTGCTGCTGAAGGCCGATGTGCTGGAGGGTGCGGAGAAACATGCCATTGAGTTTCTCGCGAAGGTGACTGAGAATGTCTACGGCACTTTTGAAGGCATTGACGGCGAGGATGGTCTCTTTGCGCCGACGACTCTGATCTGCGGCATGGTGCGCAGACAGGACGACGGCAGTTTCCTCGTGAATGTGAACAGCAGATACAATACTTCCGTCAAGCCGGAAGAAGTGGAACAGCGTGTGGCCGCCACCGCGGAGGCGTGGGGCTATCATGTCGCCGGTATGGACAACTCCGGACCGTTCTACATGGATCCGGAGCATCCCGCTGTGAAACTGATGTGCGAGATCTACAACGAGGTAACAGGGGAGAACGAAAAACCATTCGTCATGAGCGGAGGCACCTACGCCCGGCACATGGAGAATACGGTCTCCTTCGGATGCGAGATGCCCAATGAAAAGGCGCCGGACTGGGTCGGTAGCGCGCACATGACCAATGAGGGCATGTCAATCGATACCCTTCTCAAAGCTGTTGAGATCTATATCGAAACGCTGGTCCGTCTGCAGAACGTTGATTTTTGACAGAAAACTAATCAATAAAAGGGAGAACGGATATGGATAAGAAAGCTCTGAAAACCGCAGCGATCGCCTCTGTCGCATTCGCCGCCGTCGGTACCGCGGGTGCGCTGACCTATCGCGCGTTCCGGAAATTGTTCCCGAAACCACATGCAGTGGAAGGGAAAAATGCGCCTCTCAGCGTCGAAAAACTGGAAGTTCCCTATGAAGACAAGATGCTCTATGGACTGATGCTCAGACCCAAAGACCGGGAGGGGAAACTGCCCACGGTCATCTGCAGCCATGGTTTCAACAGTTCTTATCAGTATTTCAACCTCTCTGTCGGGCGCTCTCTCGCCATGAGCGGTTTTGCCGTCTACTGTTTTGACTTCTACGGCGGAAGTATGCATGGAAAGAGCGGCGGAAAAATGACGGAGATGTCCGTTTTCGACGAGCGGGAGCAGCTGGACGCTGTGATTGACAGGATCAAGCAGGAACCATATGTGGATACGGACAATCTGTTCCTGATTGGTGAGAGCCAGGGCGGATTCGTAACGGCTATTACCGCCGGCAGACACAATGAGGATGTGAGAGCGGTGGTGCTCTTCTATCCCGCATTCTGTATCCAGGACGATATGCGCAAGCGGTTCGACTCCGTTGACGATGTGCCGGAGACCGTTAAGGTGTTTGGTGCAACGGTGGGCAGACATTATTATGAAGGACTCTTTGATTTCGATCTCTATGCCGAGATCGCGAAGTACGAAGGCCCCGTGCTCGTCATCCACGGTGACGGGGACACCCTTGTGGATGTTTCCTACGGTGTTACCGGGGCGGAAACATATAAGGATGCGGAACTGGAGATCCTGCCCGGAGAGGAGCACGGTTTCTCCGCTGAAGGAAAGACGAAAGCAACAGAACTGTCTTACAGGTTCTTCAAAAAGCACATGTCTCCGTGAGGAATCTGTTCTGCGGAATCAATTGAATATAAAAGACGGCGGTCCGCTATGGATCGCCGTCTTTTTTTCTGTTTGTTTTGATCAGTTGGTCGGATTTTCACCGAGTATGAAGCGGCGGATGTCCGCAGCCAGTTCCCGGGTATTTTCCTCTGAGATATAAATCATGTGTCCGGAACGGTAGCCCTTCACGGAGATCCGGTCTTTCGGAAGACCTGCGTGATCCATGGTGTAGTATACGAAACCGATCTCGGTGCAGTCGTCATACCAGCCATTGGCAAAGAATGTCCTCATGCCAAAGGTGGAGGTCATGGCGGTCCGGAGCCGTTCTGCGGTCGTGCCGCCCTTGGCCTCTTCATTCCATGCGTACTTATCATCCTTGTCCTTGTAGAACATGTACGTGAGATACTGACGGTCCAGTTTGACGTTCAGATAGGGAAGGATAACGCCGTTGAGCGCGGAATAGAAAAACGCGTCATAGCGGTCTCCGGTCGCGTCAGTCCATGGACCGACTTTCTCCTCGACTTTTCCGGGCATCAGCAACGGACGGGTGAGACGTCCGTCATATCTTGAGCAGGCCAGCCCTTTTTTCTTGATGACCTCGCTCCGGAAGGAATCCTCATCGATCTTGAGTGCTCTGGCTTCCAGGAACTCTTTGGACACGCCGGTGTAATACGTGATCTTTTTGATGATCCGCTCCCGTTCCTTGCCGGTGAGCGCTTCTCCCTGATAGAGCGCCAGCAGGTAGTCGTGATCCGCGAATGCCTTCGCTTCTTTCACGAATTCTTCGACTGTCTGATCCGAGGGATGATTGTGATAGTGGTTGATGGCGGCAAAGGTGGGGAAGAAGAGTACGGAATCCTCCACCTGGACTTCGCGGTTGAAGTATTTTCCGATGGTAACGGTGTTGCCGATCATGACGATGCCGTCGAAGCGCAGTCCGTATCCGCGTTCTTTTCCCATTCCTGCTGCGATACCTGCGGCAGTTGCGCTGCGGGTGCATCCGTAAGACTCGCCGATCAGATATTTGGGAGAGAGCCAGCGGTTATACCGGTGGCACCAGCTCTCGATGAAGGTCAGGAGCGCTTCCGCGTCTTCCTCGATTCCGAAAAAGTCCTTGGCGTGTTCCTGATCAAACAGGACGCCGTAGCCCGTTCCTACGGGATCGATGATGACCAGATCCGCCACATCCAGCAGGCAGTCCGGGTTGTCGATCACTTCATAGGGCGGCAGTGAGGTGGGACGGTCCACTTCCGGTTCGTATTTGACGCGTTTGGTTCCGAAGAAGCCAGCGTGCACATACATGGAACAGCTGCCGGGTCCGCCGTTGTAAGCAAAGATGACCGGACGGTTGGGATCCGGATCCGTCTTGTTGAAATACGAATAGGAGAACAGAGTGGCGATAGCCTTTCCCGCATTGTCATAGAAGACATTGTCTTCGCAGACCGTATGATAGGCGATTTCCTGTCCGCCAAGGGTGATGGTATGGTCGCTCTCGAACCGTTTCGGCTCAAAAGCGGCAGCATCGAATTTTTCAGTCTTGTACATATGCCGACTCCTTCCGGGTAAGTACGCAGGATCTGCATCCTGCTTCATTTTCAACTGTTCCCATTATATTCCCGATATTTGCAGTGTGGCAACAAAAGCGGGCATGCGGGAATGGGAACAGGCAATGTGAATGATGCCGGTCGGGAGATGCTATAATGGGTAGGGATCACAGATACGGATGGTTCGCAGTTCAGGGAAACTGCCGGTCTGACACCGTTTGCAGGGTAAAAAAACGATCTTTCAGCATCAATCATCACAGAGTCACAGTTCGGATCTAATCAAATGGAAAACAAGAACAGGAACAGACTGGCATATATCATTTCCATGCTGATCTTCGGCACGATTGCGCCATTCGTCAGGGCAATTCCGGTATCTTCCGGAGAAGTCGCGCTGTACCGCGCCGTACTTGCGGCGCTGCTCATCGGCGTTTATCTGGCGGCAACAGGAAAGAAAATCCCTGTGAAAAGCGCTGGGAAGGACGTGCTGCTCCTGTTGCTGTCCGGTGCGGTGATGGGATTCAACTGGATCTTCCTGTTTGAAGCGTACAAATATACGACGGTCTCCGTTGCGACACTGAGTTATTATTTCGCCCCGTCGATCGTCACGGCAGTGTCCGTGATTCTGTTCCGGGAGCCTCTGGGAAGGAGACAGATCTTCTGCTTTATCGGCTCCACGCTGGGACTGATCCTCATCACAGGAGTTCAGGGAAGCAACGGCGGCTCTGACTGGATCGGGATCCTGTTCGGACTGGCAGCAGCCGTGTTCTACGCCTGCGTTATCCTGTTCAACAAGGGGATCCGTTCCGTGGAAGGGATCCAGCGCACATTTCTGCAGTTTCTAGCCGCCATTGCCGCGGTGCTGCCCTATGTTGCCCTGACAGAAGGTTTTCATCTGTCCGCTCTGGACGGAAAGGGATGGGCTGCCCTGCTGACGGTGGGACTCATACACACCGGAATCACATACTGCCTGTATTTCGGTTCCGTGAAGGAGATGCCTGGACAGCAGGCTGCAGTTCTGGGTTATCTGGATCCGCTGGTTGCGGTGCTCATCTCCGTGGCGTTCCTCGGGGAGCGGCTGTCCGCCGCGCAGTGGGTCGGTGCTTCGATGATCCTGGTGTTCTCGGTCTGGAACGAACTGCCGTCTGGCGGGAAGAAGCGGCAGTAAATGACCGGACCGCGCTTTCTCCGCGGGTTGACGTTTTTGGTTTGTAGTATAATTTCTTTAGACATATAAATACTGAACGGAAGGGAGATCGAATATGAGTAAATTAAATGATTTTCTGACACAGGCAGGCGTCTTCTATCTGGCGACTTGCGACGGAGATCAGCCGAAGTCCCGCCCTCTGGGACTCCATTTCGAAAAGGATGGCAAAGTCCTGTTCGGCATCGGCGATTTCAAGGCCGTATACCGCCAGATGCAGGCGAACCCCAAGGTGGAAATCGTAGCTTGTACACCGGACCGGAACTGGCTGCGCTATACGGGCACTGCGGTGTTTGAGACGGATCCCGCCTATGCGGAAGCCGCTCTGGAAGGCGCGCCGTACCTTCGCAGCATCTATAACGAGGAGACAGGAAAGAAACTGGCGGTTTTCTATCTTACGGACGCAAAGGCCGTGAAGATCGATATGGCTGGCAACGAAGAGGATCTCTTAGACTGATCCGGAACAGGGGAATACATGTCAGCAATGGAAGAAAAAGTGAAACAGCTCACTGAACAGGGCAGAGCGTTCGTCTCCCGTTGGGAGATCACGGATCCCGATCTGGAGGGCTACGAAACGGATCAGGAACTGAAACGCCCGCAGCCACCGCTGGCCAAGGCACCGATGACGGATAACTCCATCGAGCTGCCGAAGGACTTCTCCGGACTGCGTTCGGACAGGGATTTTCTGGATATCGTCAATGCGCGGGAAAGTCACCGTGTGTACACCGGCGAGCCCATGACTCTCACGGAACTGTCCTACCTGCTTTGGTGTACCCAGGGTGTCAAGGAGATCCGGGGAAGATCCTACGCCACGCTTAGGACTGTGCCCTGCGGCGGAGCGCGGCACGAATTTGAGTGCTATTTCGCTTCCAGAAACGTGGAGGGTCTGGAGCCGGGTCTGTATCATTACCTGCCGATGCACCACCGGATCGAGTTTCTCGGATGTCCCGATGATCTGGACTGGTTCATCCGTCTGTCTCTCTGCGGGCAGGCCTGGGCGGCAACTGCCAATGTAGTGTTCTATTACAGCGCAGTCTTCTACCGAGCGGAATGGCGTTACGGCGTCACCGCCCACAGGGTGCTGCTGATCGACGCCGGCCATATCACGGAAAACATGTACCTGGCGGCGACTGCGATCGGACTGGGCGGATGTGCCATCGGTGCGGTGGACGGTCACCTTGCAGATTCCGCTTTCGGACTGGACGGAGTGGAAGAGGCTTCTTTCTATGCGATGCCTGTAGGTAAGGTTTCTGCGAATGATAAAAAGAAGGAGAAAGCCTTCTACGCCTTTGTGGACGAACAGGGACTGTGATCTGTTCATCAAAAAGAAGATCCGCGGAACGGTGCACAATTCCATTCCGCGGATCATATTATTCACCTGACGGAGAGGAGAATGTCAGGCTTTTTTCCCTTCCAGTCTGATAAGGGCAGTGGTAATCACAAAGCAGAGGATGCAGCCGATCAGAGGAAGTGTAACCATTCCTGCCTCAAAGAAGCGAAGGACCGGTTCCGGCTGAACGATTATTTCGTTGCTGCTTGCAGGGGCGACATATCCCAGTGCGTTGATCCCCATCAGTACGCCGCTCTGAACCATTCCCACAGTGAGGTTCTGGAAAACTGCGGTCATGGAAGCACCGAGAGAATCGTAACGGACGCCTTCTTTTTGTTCGATCTTTTCGATAACATCGGACATCATGGCAACAGACATCATGGATGGAATCGCTCCGATGGACTTTATGAACATTCCGACAAGCGTGAGAGTGAAATTGCCCCTGACCAGCATGATGAATGCAAGTCCTGCGGCACTGAGCAGGAAGCCGACCTGCATCACACGGTATTTGCCGTATTTGCGCACCAGCGGCCAGACTGCGAAGACGCCCAAACCAAGCGGAAACTGGCCGATCACGTTCAGGAGCGCCTGGTATCTGGCTCCTTCATGAACACTCTGTCCCCAGACCCAGTTGCAGTAATAGATGATGGTGTTGTTCTGAAGCGCGCCGTCCAGCATCTTCAGGAAAAGAAGAAGCATGACCAGGACCCATTCTCTGTGGTGAAGGCTGTCACGGAACTGCTGCATCAGCGGAACGGACTTTTTCTCCACGCCGACGCGTTCCAGTGTGAACCAGTATTCGATCAGTGCAGCAGGAACCGCAATGACGGAGAGAATCAGCATAAAGGAAAACCATCTGTTCATCGCGGCGTCACCGACACCGATAGCACTGATGATGAAGGGCATAATGACTGCGCTGAGTGTGCCGGGGATCATCGCTTCCGACACATTTTTGAACAGGGTCAGTTTGTCGCGTTCTTTAGAATCACGGGATGCCCTGGGAATCATCATGTTGTGGGCAAGACCGTAGATATTGTAAGCGATCACGAAGAAAAAGTTATAACTGAACAGGATCCACGCCACCTGTACCTGATAGGATGCCTTCGGTATTGAATACAGCATGATTCCCGCGGCGGGCATCAGGATACCGGAAAAAAGCAGCCATGGACGTGCTCTGCCCTGAGAAGTGTTCGTATGGTTGATGAGACCTGAAAAAACGACGTTCATGACCGCGACCAGGATCTTGGAAACGATGGGCATGATCACGATCAGTGATCCGCTGATTCCTACCACGTCCGTATAGAACTGCATCAGGTATGTTCCGGATAGAGCGGAAATCATCAGGTACATGAGACTGGGGCCGATCAGGTAACCGAGAAAGAGTTCGGCCTTTCCGATTTTTTCTGTATTGATTCTGCTTTTCAGCAGGGGATTATTCCAGTTGATCATCGCAATACTCCAACAGTGTTTGCTTTATAAATCCAGTATAAAGACAGAACGTCTGCGGAACAACAACAGAAATCAGATTGTTGTCGGGATAATTAAATGCGGATGGATCATCCCGCAATCATGCGTCTGGTTGAGTATGGGATACCTGATGAGGGCAAGACCGGGTTACCATAGCGGTACATACTGTATCTTAGAGCGATCAGCGGATATAATTAGTTCAGTTCAGAATTTGCTGGATCCGATGGGATCTGCTGAAAGGAGTGAAAGCATTGAAAACACGGATATTTGACATAAGGACCTCAGCCAGGTCGGAGATGGTCGACATCACGGAAAAAGTTAGGCTTGCTGTGAGGGAGAGCGGCATAACAGATGGAACAGTGACGGTCTTCGTGCCGCATACGACAGCCGGCGTCACGATCAATGAAAACGCCGATCCGGATGTTGTCAGGGATATGCTTTACGAACTGGACAGGATGATCCCTTGGGAAGACGGTTATCTTCACTTTGAAGGAAATGCCGCGGCACACATAAAGGCAACCATGACCGGTGCATCCGAACAGGTGATACTGGAGAACGGAAGACTCCTGCTTGGTACCTGGCAGGGAATCTATTTCTGCGAGTACGACGGCCCCAGAAACAGGCATTTTCTGGTCAAAATCACTGAGGACTGACCGGATAACCCAGACAAGTAGAACCGGCACAGCCCGCCGGTGTTCCGCATCAAGAGAGTGGAACAGCAGTATAAAAAAAGAGCCGGACAGAACTGTCTCGCACCATGAGACAGCTTTACCGCGGCTCTATTTTTTCATTCAATGCTTCAGGACGATACGAGCACGAAAAGCCCTGAAATAAGCACCATAAAGACAGCTAGGATCAGGATACAGGGCAGCAGATACAGAAAAGGAAAAGGGATCCATTTGTGGAAGAGTTCCAGAAAATAATTGCCTTCCGTTTCGATTGAGAAAAAGTAGTTCGCGTTCGGATACAGACCGCTCCATCGCATGAGCATATTGATCACACTGATAAAAAACAGTATAAGAAGGGCGGTCAGCAGCGCGGGCAGGATGTCGCTGAACGCTGGTCTGTAGAGATCAAAAGTGGCCATTGCCAGCCCTTCGATCAGGATCATGAAATGAGTGCCGAAAAAACCGAACATTCTCGGAAGAAAAATGGAGCGGTCCTCGAATTCCTTTCCCGGCATGATCAATGCCATCAGCGCTCCAAGAGGAGCGGAGAAAAAGCAGAAGGCTTCCAGCGGTCTGATCCGGAAGAGTACGGCGAAGGGAATGAACAGCATGTTGATGTTGCAGAGATGCAGCGGGAGTTCGCCCCACCAGTTGAATTTTCCCATGCCTTTTGATGCTTTGATGACGCTGTATTCTTCATCTATGGAGAGATAGTATTTGTAGATAAAAAAACCGGCGGTCGTAAAAGCGCACATCGCGGCGAGAACGATCCTGCGTGTCGTTTCGCTTTCTTCCTTCAGAGCGGCAGAGAGTACAGTCAGGAAAAGAAGAAAGAGGGAAAGTAAAGTGAAAAACAAATTGTTGCCCGGTTTCAGGACCCACCTGTCTCCGTTTGTTTTTGGCATCAAATCAGCAGACCCTCCTTCCCTCTGTTTTTGACTGAATGGATATTTAAAATATTATATTACAACTGCAATGGACGGACTCCGCTCATTACGGTATGGAAACAGGCGGCATGTAGATAGAACGTGCCGCCTGAAATGATATAAATCGGAAAATGCCGATTAATCAAACTGGTCAGTCTGCTTGGAGCGCTTCCTCCGGGACATTGCCTTCCCCGTGACGGACCTGTGTCATGAAGCAGAGACCTACGGCGGAGATCGCAGCGGCAAAGACGACAGCTGCCGTTTCGGTGCCGAAGACGCCGACCAGCCAGCCGATAACTGTAGGACAGACTACCGCGGCGGAGAAGGTGCCGAAGTAATAGTATCCGGTGAAGGCGCCGAAACGTTCCGGGCCGCCGATTGCAAGCATGATCGGGAGAGTGTTGAAGGTGGTCAAGCCGTTACCGAACTGCATGAGACCGTATCCGATGATCAGCGGGATGGTGTAGTCTTTCAGACCGACGCGGGTCATGACTGCCATAAAGACATAGGCGGAGATGCTGGTGGCAAGACCGATCATAATAGTCCTGCGCCTGCCGAACTTTCTTCCGCAGTAGCCGGAGAGGATGGCAATGGGGGCTGCGGAGATCGTGCCGATGGTCTTGATCAGTGAAGCCTTGGTGGAGGCAATATCCAGGATCTTTGTTGCGAACAGGGTGTAATAGGTGCCGAAGCCGTCATTGCCGCCGGAGATGCAGAACAGCGCAAGCATCATGATGATCATGCTGCGTTTCACATCCGGAGCGAGACCGAGGGTATCGATACCCAGAAGCTTACGGTCGTCTTCTTTGGATACCTCCTTTTTCGGTTCATCACGGTTATCCTTGAAACGGACGGTCAGCATTACGACGCCGATGAGCAGCAGGGAAACCAGTGAACTGACGAGAAAGATGGAGGAGAAGTCGCCGTTGTCGATCCTTGTTTTATAGCCCATTCCACTGAGCAGGGAGGGCACGACACCGATAATGATGGTCCAAACGGAGGAGGTGATGTTGACGATGGCGTTGGCGTCACCCTGATACTTGATGGGGACCATGTCCGGCATGATGGAGACGCAAGGCGCGCGCCAGGTGGACATCACGAAGTTAAAGACGATGATGCAGCCCATCATGAGCAGAACACCCGCCAGTCCTTCCACCTTGGCTGCCTGAGGAATCAGCGCGAACATCACGGCGCAGATCGGAACGCCGACCAGCAGATAGGGCATGCGTTTGCCCCATTTGGAACGCATGTTATCGGACCTTCTGCCGTACAGCGGCTGGAAGATGAGACCAAAGATGTTGTCGATCGTCATGATGAAACCGGTCAGGGTGGAGATCAGAGCGACCGGAAGGGCAAGGCTGCCCAGATTCCGCAGTTTCGAGTCCAGGATGAGGGGAACATAGGAGTTGTAAGTGGTCCAGAACACCATACAGGCGCTGAACGCGAAACTCGCGAGGATGACCTGGATATTGCTGTATCCGCGGTCGTTTTTCTGTTTCTTAGACATGATCGTCTCCTTTTTTCTGGGTTATTCCTTTTCCCGGAGCAGCCGGGGAAATCGGGTTCAGTTTGAGAGAAGCGCCAGCGCTTCTTCCCGTGTGTAACGGGATTCGGCAGAAGCCGGAGGATGGGGAATGCTGCCGCGCAGTGCTGCGTCCTGCTGCCTGCGGTACTGTTTCACCGTGCATCCGAACTGTTTGCGGAAGCGTTCGTTCAGGTATTTCGGGTCGGAGAAACCGGATGCCAGAGCGAGATCGTAAACAGAAAGAGCGGGATCCGACACAAGAGCAAGTGCTTTTTCGAACCGTACGTTGCTGAGGTATTCCTGGAACCGGATGCCGAAATAGGAACGGAACAGGTGAGACAGGTATGTCGGCGAAAGGCCTTCCGCTTTTCCCAGATCTTCCAGTGTCACGCCGGTCTCCGCATGCTCGTCAATGTAGTCCGCCCAGGTGCGCATCCGCGTGAGGCGGTCGGTACTCCTCGGCGTTTCGGGTACGATCCCGTGGGGAAGCGTGTCTGACAGCCTGACGAGAATATCCGCGATTCCGGCAACGGTGCGCAGACCGTAAAGGTCACCCTGCCTGAGAAACACAAGGGCGGTCTCCCGGATCCGTGCACGCAGGCTTCCGTCTGCGTCGGGAATGCGGCCGGATCGGAAAGTGAGTTCCCGCAGCTCCGGTACAACGTCACGCAGGAAACCAGAGGAGATCTGTACGATCAGGCACAGCAGATGTCCGTCCGGACTGTCAAAACTGTGGCTTTCGTTGGAATTCACCAGAAAGAGTGCATTTGCCTTGGCAGGACAGATCTCTTCCCCGATGCGCACGGAACCGCTTCCATCCAGAATGAGGATCAGCTCAAGTTCTCTATGAAAATGGACGTTCCGGTAGCGGATGTCATTCACAAAGATACTGATGTGGCGCAGTGCCGTATGTCGAATGATCTCGTATTCATGTTCCATGGTCTTATTATACAAAAAAACGCAAGATTGTCATGAAAATTCTGTAAGGATATCCTTTTGCGTGTCTGTACTTTCCCGTATCATAAAAGTATAAAGTTACTATTGGAAGGGAAGAATAAACATGGCATATTTTGATTTCGTCGACAAAGTAAAGTATGAGGGCACTGCCGCGACGGAGCCCTTTGCGTTCCGTTTTTATGATCCGGAACGGATCGTCTTGGACAGACCCATGAAGGAGTGGCTTCCTTTCGCCATGGCGTGGTGGCATAACCTCGGCGCGGCGGGCACCGATATGTTTGGCAGAGACACTGCGGACAAATCTTTTGGCGCGGTCCCGGGTACCATGGAGCACGCGAAAGCCAAGGTGGACGCCGGATTCGAGTTCATGGAGAAACTGGGTATCCGCTATTTCTGCTTCCACGACGTGGACCTTGTCCCGGAAGCGGATGACATCAAAGAGACCAACCGCAGACTGGATGAGATCTCGGACTATATTCTGGAGAAGATGAAGGGCACGGAGATCCGCTGCCTGTGGGGAACCGCCAATATGTTCGGCAATCCCCGATTCATGAACGGCGCAGGTTCCACCAACAGCGCGGAAGTCTATGCCTTCGCTGCAGCGCAGATCAAGAAAGCGCTGGATCTGACCGTGAAACTGGGCGGCAGAGGATATGTTTTCTGGGGTGGAAGGGAAGGCTATGAGACCCTCCTCAACACCGATGTGAAGTTTGAACAGGACAACATTGCCCGCCTGATGCATCTGGCTGTGGATTACGGCCGCAGCATCGGATTCACCGGAGACTTCTACATTGAACCCAAACCGAAGGAACCCATGAAACACCAGTACGATTATGATGCGGCGACTTCCATCGGATTCCTTCGCCAGTATGGACTGGACAAGGACTTCAAACTGAACATCGAAGCGAATCACGCTACACTGGCGGGACATACTTTCGAGCACGAACTGCGCATCTCAGCCATTAACGGAATGCTTGGGTCCATTGACGCCAACCAGGGCGACATGCTGCTGGGCTGGGATACCGACGAGTTCCCCTTCGACGTCTACAGCGCGACCAATGCGATGTTGGAAGTGATCCAGGCGGGCGGCCTCACCGGCGGTTTCAACTTTGATGCGAAGAACCGCAGGCCTTCCAATACCCATGAAGATATGTTCAAAGGCTTCATTCTGGGCATGGATACCTTCGCTCTAGGACTGCTCAATGCTGAAAAAATACTGAAGGACGGCAGACTTGCCGCCTATAAAGAAAAGAAATACGCTGCGTTCCATACGGAACTGGGCGAGAAGATTCTGCATGACGAAATGACGCTGAAAGAACTCGCAGAAGTCGCGGAGCAACTGGGCAAGCCCTCAGCGCCGATCAGCGGCAATCAGGAAGGACTGCAGACAATCGTGAATCAGCTGCTGTTCGGCTGAGAAAGGAAAAGAATATGAATCTCTACATCGGTATCGATCTGGGCACTTCTTCTCTGAAGGGGCTGCTCGTCAACGAAGAAGGGGAGATCCTGCGCACCGCTTCGTCCGACTATGAGGTGTATTATCCCGAGAACGGGTGGAGCGAGCAGGACCCGGCAGACTGGGTACAGGCAATGAACGGCGTTCTGGCTGAACTCAGCCGCGGCCGTGAGCAGGAGATCCGCGGAATTTCCCTCGGCGGACAGATGCACGGCCTCGTCGCGCTGGACGCCGGCGGCGAAGTGATTCGTCCCTGCATCCTCTGGAATGACGGCAGGACCGAAGCGCAGACGGCGTGGCTCAATGAGTCCGTCGGAAAAGAGAAACTGTCTGCCCTGACGGGCAATATTGCGTTTGCCGGATTCACTGCGCCGAAACTTCTCTGGATGCGTGAACGGGAACCGGATAACTTCGCCCGGATTCGGAAGATCATGCTGCCGAAAGACTATCTTGTTTACATGCTGACAGGGAACTTTTCCTGTGATTATTCCGATGCGTCCGGCATGTTGCTTCTGGACGTGGAGCACCGCTGCTGGAGCAGAGAGATGTGTGAGATTTGCGGAGTGAAGGAAGACTGGCTGCCTGAACTGCATGAGAGCGCAGAGATTGTCGGCGCTGTGAAAGAGTCTTACAGGCTGCCCAATGCGGTCGTGACCGCAGGTGCAGGAGATAATGCCGCCGCTGCCATCGGAACGGGAACGGTCCGCAATGGGGACTGCAACATCTCGTTGGGCACCAGCGGGACCGTCTTCATCGCACAGGACAGTTACTCCGTGGACAGCAGGAATGCGCTGCATTCCTTTGCACACGCAAACGGCCACTATCATCTGATGGGCTGTATCCTGTCCGCAGCATCCTGCCGGATGTGGTGGCTGGAGGACATCCTCGGTACCAATGATTACGGAAAAGATGAAGAAGAGATCGCAGCGGCGGAGGACACCGGCGTAATCTTCCTGCCCTATCTGATGGGCGAACGCAGTCCGCACAACGATACACGGATCCGCGGCGCCTTCATCGGACTCTCCGCGGATACCACCAGGGCGCAGATGTCCAGAGCTGTTATGGAGGGCGTCACGTTTGCTCTGAAGGATTGCCTGGAAATCGCGAAAGCCAACGGTCTCGAGATCCGCTCCACAAACCTTTGCGGTGGAGGAGCAAGAAGCAGGGTCTGGCGGCAGATCTGCGCTGACATTTTGGAGATGCCTGTGCGCATCCTCACCACCGAACAGGGACCGGGTTACGGTGCTGCGATTCTGGCAATGGTCGGCACCGGAGCATACGGCTCCGTCAAAGAAGCGACAGATCGGATCGTCCGGACAAGCGAAACAATCCTGCCTGATCCGGAGAAATACGACACTTACAGGAAACGGTATGAGATATTTAAAAAACTGTATCCGCTGCTGAAACAACTTCAGGATTGAAACGGAGGGATAAAAATGGGCAATTATTCTGTCAGAAATTTCGACGACGCGCTGAAGATCATGAAAGACGCCGGAGTGGAGGAACTGGACAGCCCCAGAGCGAACCATCCGGAACTTGCCAGAGAACTGGCACGCGAACTGATCGCCAAGATGACGCTCAAGGAAAAGTCTCACATGCTCAGCGGTCACTGGAACACGCTCCCCGGTATGCTGCACGGACGCGTCTACAACTACGACCCCATTGCGGGGGGCGGATGTAAGCGGCTGGGGATCCCGCCTCTGCTCTTCACGGACGGCCCGCGAGGTGTCGTTATGAAGAACGCTACCTGTTTCCCCACATCCAATACCCGTGCGGCGGCGTTCGACGTCTCACTGGAGGAGGAAGTGGGTGAAGCCATTGCAAAGGAATCCATCGCGCTCGGTGCGAACTATTTCGCAGGCGTCTGCATCAATCTGCTGCGCCATCCATCCTGGGGAAGAGCGCAGGAAGCCTATGGAGAGGACCAGTTCCTCACCGCAAAGTATGGCGTTGCGCTGACACGCGGACTTCAGAAATACGGCGTGATCTCATGTCCGAAGCATTACTATATGAACTCCATTGAGAATCTTCGCTTTTCCGCATCCGCGGATGCAGACGAAGAAACACTGCGGGACGTCTATCTCTATCACTTTGAGGACTGCTTCCGCGCTGGAGCTGGTTCTGTCATGTCCGCTTATAACAAGGTCAACGGGACGTACTGCGGTGAAAACAAGGAAGTATTCGACCACCTGAGAGAGCTGGGCTTCGAGGGCTTCTCCATCTCAGACTTCGTATGGGGCGTTCATGACGGCCCCGAGAGTCTCCGCGCCGGACTTGACGTGGAGATGCCGATGACAATGAAACGCGGCGGAAAGCTTCTGCGTGCGGTGAAAAAAGGCGAACTGGATGAAAAATTGCTTGACGAGCATTGCGAAAACATCATCGCGACCATGCTCCGTTTCCAGAACGTCTACCGCGCACAGTCTTTCAGTAAAGACGTGGTGTGCAGCAAGGCGCACACCGATCTTGCAAGAAAGGTCATGGAAAAGGGAGCTGTCCTGATGAAAAACAACGGAGCGCTTCCGATCCGTGATACCGGGAAAAAGATTGCTCTCGTAGGAAGATTCGCCAATGACAAGGTGATCGGCGACCACGGTTCTTCCATGGTCCATCCGCCATATATCACCACGCCCTACGAAGGTTTTTCCAAAGTATTCGGGAATGTGACGCTGGTCCCGAACAACGAGACCGCAGCCTGTGTGGCTGCTGCGGAGCAGGCAGATGCGGTCATCGCCGTAGTGGGCAATAATTTCCGGGATGAGGGCGAATTCGTCACCAACTCCAATCCCAAACTTGTTACCGGAGGCGACCGTAAATCTTTGCGCCTCCACGACGATGAGGTCGCTCTGATCCATGCGCTGCATGCGACCGGAAAGCCCCTGACCGTCATCTTCTATTCCGGATCCGCGGTGATCACGAAGGAATGGGCAGGGGATGCCGACGCCATCCTGTACGCCGGCTATCCCGGAATGGAAGGCGGCATCGCACTGGCGGACATCGTCGCCGGCAAGGTGAATCCTTCCGGAAAACTGCCCTTCACAATTGCTGAGGATGAGAAGGACTATCCGTACTTCCCGTACTCGGATGAGAAAGACCAGCATGTGGAATATGGGTACTATCATGGCTATGCGCTCTTTGAGAAGGAAGGGAAGAAGCCCGAGTATCCTTTCGGATGGGGCCTTTCCTACACGTCCTTCGGATACGGCGAAGCGAAAGCAAAAGATTTGGGCGACCGGATCGAAGTCCGCTGCGCCGTTCGGAATACCGGAAATTGCGCCGGAGAGGAAGCGGTACTGGTGTTCGTAGGCAGCGGCATCGAAGGCAAACCGCATAAGCTGCTGAAGGGCTTCGCCCGTGTTGCGCTGGAACCGGGCGAAGAAAAAGAATGTCTTGTCACGATCCCGAAACAGGATCTGCGTCTGTACGACCGTGTAAAAGGTGAGATGGTCATTCCGGAACAGGTGATGCTCTACGTCGGCAAGAACACCGAGGACGCCGAAATGCGTCCTGTTACAGCGGAATAAAAGAGAAAAATCACCGAAGAACTGCCTGAATCTGCAGTTCTTCGGTGGTTTCTGCTACAATAAGATAGCGGAAAGACATAAAAGAATTAAGGAGTGCAAAAGAATGAGTAGAACCAAAGAACAATGGGAATCCAGAGATCGGCTGGAACTGGAACGCCGGCAGAAACAGCTGGACAAACCGGAGTACAAAGGCTATCTGTGGGTGCTCTGCATCGTCATCGTACTCGTGCACATTATCGACGAGATCTCGACCAACACCGCCGGTATGGTGGAGAGCAACGCCATCAGACAGTTTTTCCCCAACCTTGACCTTTCTTCCGGTAAGGCCGCGCTGACCGCGCTGTCTTCTCCTCTGGGAACGATCTCGATGCTTGCGCCTTTCTATAAAGCGCTGTCCGACAAATTCGGCAGAAAGATATTCCTGGTCCTGAACACGCTGGGATTTTCTCTCGGCATGATCATCGCTTATTTTTCCAATTCGATCGTCGGTTATCTCATCGGCACCACGATCATCACCTTCTTTATCGCGCATGACCTTCAGGTCGTGTACATTCAGGAGTCCGCTCCTCCCCAATACCGTGCTACGATCTATGCGGTCACGAAGGGAATCGGTACGGTCGGCCTGTTTGCGGTTCCGTTCCTGCGTCGGTTCTTCGTGGACCGTGACGCGTCCCTGTGGAAGAACGTCTACCTGATCCCCGGTCTCTGCGGCATCGGCGTCGCACTGCTGACGCAGTTTCTGACCAGGGAATCCAAAGTTTTCCTGGAGCAGCGGGTGAATCACCTTGAACAGCCGTATGAAGTCCGGCATCCGGAAAAGAAAAAACTGACCAAAGAGGAAAAGAAGGCGGCAAAGGCAAAGGCCAACAAGAGCGGTGTTTTCAGTGCAATCAGCTACCTGTTCCATCATAACAAGGACCTGATGTGGACCACGGTCAGCGTTATCATTTTCGCCATCGGCATGATGGGAATCGCCATGAACGTCAACGTCATCATGGCGACAGGCATGAATGAGCAGGAAATCACCAATGCGCAGTCTGTCTATGCTTTCGGATACGCCATCCTCGTCATTATCTTCGGACTGGTCGGGGACAATCTGGGCAGAAAGCCGACGGTCCTGATCACCGGTATCATGTCCATCATTACATTTGTGCTGTTTGTCATCGGTGTCCGCAATCACTGGAATTCCTGGCTGATCGGCGTTTTGTATTCCGGTTTCCTCGGCGGCTACTGGACCAGCCAAGATTATATGGTTTTTATGGCATCTGAAAAGGTCCCGACAAAGATCCGCGGATCCGTTCTCGGAGGACTGAACCTGCTGCAATACATCGGAATCGGCGTCGGCGCGCTGCTGCTTACTGTCGCTCAGGTATTCATTACGGATGATATGATTGGTATCGCATGCGCCATCTCCGCTGTTCCCGGCATGATCGTCGCTATGTTCCTGATCATGAAGTTCAGCAGTGAGACCAAGGGCACCAATTTCGAAGAACTGGACGAAGAGGCAGAGGCACTGCTCAGCGAATAATACGGATTATAAGGGAGAACTGACTATGAAAAAAATCGATCTGAACCGTGGATGGAACGTCCGCAAGGAAGGTTCCGAGGCCGTCCGGACAGTGGATCTGCCCCATGACGCCATGCTGTACGAACCCAGAAGCAAGGAAGCAAAAGGCGGCGGTGGCGGCGGCTACTTCGAGAACGGAAAATACACCTATACAAAAACAGTCGAAGCGCCTGCGGAATGGGAAGGAAAGCACGTCCTGCTGGAGTGTGAGGCAGTTTATCAGAATGCGTCGGTGTTCCTGAACGGAAAACTCCTGGCGGAGCGTCCGTACGGTTATACTGATTTCTATGTGGACCTGTCCAAAGAACTGAAATACGGAGAAACCAATGAACTGACCGTTGTCGCAGACAACGCCGCTGCGCCGAATACCCGCTGGTATTCCGGAAGCGGTATCCACCGCCCGGTATGGCTCCATGTCGGAGGCGCTGTTTCCGTGGCACCGCAGGGTATCCTCATCAAAAACAAAAACACGGACACCGTCGAGGCCGAGGTCCGGCTTCTGGGAGAGAAAGAGGGCGTGACGGTCCGGACGGAAATTCTGGACGGGGAAACAGCAGTTGCTTCCGCGGAAGGGGAGAAGGTCACGCTGACCGTGCCCGGCGCACGTCTCTGGAGCGCGGAAACGCCTGAACTGTACTGCTGCAGAGTCACGCTCTGCAGAGACGGGGAAGTCCTGGATACGGCGCAGACCGCATTCGGGTTCCGTACGCTGTCCTGGGACGGAAAAGGGCTGAAACTCAACGGGAAAGAAGTCCTTCTGCGCGGAGCCTGCATCCATCATGACAACGGCATCCTCGGCGCGGCATGTTTTGCCGATGCGGAGGAGCGCAGAGTCCGGATCCTGAAGGAAGCCGGCTTCAACGCCATCCGTTCCGCGCATAACCCCATGTCCAAATCCATGCTGGATGCCTGTGACCGTCTGGGCATGTACGTTATGGATGAGAGTTTCGACATGTGGCTCATTCACAAGAATCCCTACGACTATGCAGGCGACACCTTTAAAAAGTGGTGGAAAGCAGACACAGCGGCCATGATCCGCAAGGACTACAGCCATCCTTCTGTGCTGATGTATTCCATCGGAAACGAAATCTCGGATCTCGGCATGGAAGAGGGGCAGAAGGTCTGCAGGGAGATGGCAGATTTTGTCCGCAGCCTCGACAGCACCCGCCCCGTCACGCTGGGCATCAACCTGATGCTTGCGGCGATGGTGACGAAGGGAAAAGGACTCTACGGAAACGGAAAAGAGGGGGAGAAGGACAAGGGAATGGGCAGCAACGCGCTGGACAGCATGCCCACCAGTACCTTCTTCAACATCCTGATGAACCGTATGGGCACATTGATGGAGATGGCTGCCAACGGAAAGGGACCGGACAAGGTCGTGAAAGCGCTGGAAGGCAGCCTGGATATGCCCGGATATAACTACGCGAACCCGAGATACCGCAAGGAAGCGAAGACCTATCCGGACCGTCCGTTCGTCGGATCCGAGACCCTGCCCAAGATGTTGTTCAAAAACTGGCAGCTTGTCAATGAATTGCCGCAGCTCACCGGTGACTTTATGTGGACGGGTTGGGATTATCTCGGCGAGTCTGCGATCGGAACCATCCAGTATAAGGATAAAAAGACCAAAAAAGATACGGAAGACGGCCTTATCGTCTCCGGCGGAGCCGGCGTTGTGGATATCTGCGGCAAGAAGCGCCCCGAGACGCACTGGAACCGGATCATCTGGGGACTTCAGAACACGCCGGGCATCGGCGTAGAGCCCTATACTCACGTAGACGACTTTGCCGCGGCTTCCATGTGGCGCAATACCGATGCTGTGGAGAGTTGGTCCTGGGCGGGATGCGAGGGCAAAAAGACCACAGTGATCGTCTACAGCGGCGCGCCGACAGTGGAACTGCTGGTCAACGGCAAGTCCTACGGGAAGAAGAAGGTCAGGGAAGATCTGGTCCGCTTCAAAAAGGTCGTCTATGAACCCGGCACCGTTACCGCCGTCGCCTATGACGCGGCGGGAAACAAGGTCTCGGAAACCAGTCTGACCACTGCCAAAGGCAGCACACAGATCGCCGTCAAACCCGAGAAGACCGTGCTGAAGGCAAACGGCCAGGATCTCTGCTTCCTCGATCTGGAACTCACCGGCGAAGACGGAGTGGTGAAATCATCCGAAGACCGCAGGCTGACGGTTACCGTGAGCGGAGCGGGAACGCTCCAGGCCTTCGGTTCTTCACGGCCGCATATGGCGGAGAATTTCTACAGTGATACCCATACAACCTACTACGGCAAAGCGCTGGCGGCTGTCCGCGCCGGATATGAACCGGGGACCATCGAAGTCACCGTATCCGCAGTCGGTATGGAAGAGCGGAAACTGACGCTGACTGTGGAATGATCTTTTCCGAGACAGCGGTTCAAATAGCAGAAATGATGGCACCGGGAGACCGGTGCCATTTTTTAGGAAAAAATGCCGCGGAGTGTTGACAACAGTTATATACTGTTATACACTGTTTACGAGGTGAATGATATGCGCATCATCATTAACAACCGATCGATGGAACCCATCTATGAGCAGCTGATCTCCCAGATCAAGAGCGGGATCATCAGCGGAGAAATCGCGGCCGGGGAAGTTCTTCCCTCTGTCCGGACCATGTCGGCGGATCTTCGGATCAGCGCGCTGACGGTCAAAAAAGCCTACGACAGACTTGAGGATGAGGGCTTCGTGACTACGGTGCACGGCAAGGGCACGTTCGTGAATACGGCGGACAGACAGATGGCGGCGGAAGCCCGGAGAAAAGCGGTGGAAGATGATTTCGCCGCCGCGGTACAGCGGGCAAAGGCAGCAGGTCTGGACGACGACGAGATCCGGGCGGCATTGGAAATCATATTGGAGGAAACGGACAGATGATTCAGATTGATGGTCTGAAAAAAGAATACAGCGGATTCACGCTGAATCTATCCATGCATATTCCGGCGGGCAGGGTGAGCGGTCTGGTTGGCCGCAACGGCGCCGGAAAGTCCACGACGATCAAGGCGATCCTGGGATTGATCCGCCCTGACGCGGGCAGCGTGAAGGTCTTCGGAAAAGAAAGTACAAAACTGACGCCGGAGGACAAATACGGGATCGGCGCGGCGATGTCGGAAGCGGGCTTCAGCAGTCTGCTGAATATCCGCGACACCGCGGATATCCTGGCGGGGATGTATCCCTGCTTCAATAAGAAGCAGTATCTGGATACCTGTTCCGGCGCGGGACTACCTCTGGACAAGAAGATCAAGGAATTCTCTACCGGCATGAAGGCAAAACTCCGGGTGCTCGTCGCCCTGAGTCATAAAGCGAAGCTGCTGGTGCTGGACGAGCCCACTGCAGGACTGGATGTGGAAGCCCGGATGGAGATCCTGGATATGATCCGGGATTATCTGGCGGAGAACGAGGATTGCTCGATCCTGATCTCCTCCCACATCTCATCCGACCTGGAAGGCCTGTGCGATGATCTGTACATGATCCACAACGGGAAGGTGGTCCTCCATGAGGACACGGACCGGATCCTGAGCAGTTACGGCGTCATCAAGACGGATGAAGCGGGATATGAAGCACTGGACAAAGAGCACATTCTCGGAACGAGGAAGGAATCCTTCGGATACAGCTGCTTTACGGACGAACGCCAGTATTACGAGGAGAATTACCCCGGGCTGGTGGTTGAGCGTGGATCGATTGACGATATGATCCTGATCCTGGGAGGTAAAAAGAAATGAAGGGATTACTGATCAAGGACATCCGGATGATGGGACAGCAGCAGACTGTTCTCGCTGCCATGGTAGGCATCAGTGTCCTGATGGCTTTCACACTGGAAGGCAGTTTCCTGCCCGGTTATCTTTCCTTGATGGCGGGGATCACCGCCATCGGAACAGTCACCTACGACGAGGCAGACAACGGTTTTCAGTTTCTCTTTACGCTTCCCGTAGATTGCAGGACCTATGTCCGTGAGAAATACGTCTTCTGTATCGGCATGCTACTGGTCGGGTCGGTGCTGGGTACCGCGATGGAACTCGTCCGCAACGCGTTCACCGGCGGGAGTTTCGGCGGACTGGCAGAGGCCGCCGTCCTGCCGCTGGTAATGGTGCTGATGATCGCGGTGATGATCCCGCTCCAACTGAAGTTTGGCGCGGAGCGCGCAAGGGTCATTCTGATGATGATCTACGGCGGTATTGCCGTGCTGGCATTTCTTGCCAACAGACTGATGAGCAGTTCTCAGCCTCCCGCGTTTATCCTGGCGTTGGATCAGGTGTCGCCGGCGCTGGTGCTCTGCTGCATTGCGGCAGTCATCGCCGTCCTGACGCTGCTCTCCTATCTGTGCAGTGTCCGGATCATGGAAAAGAAGGAATTCTAAACGGAAGGCTATTTGTTTTCAGCCTTATCCCACGTAAGCATCTAACGTAGAGACGTCAGATCAAAAAAATGGCCATTCCCGGAGAAAATGGGAATGGCTGTTGTATTTTTAGGGGGATCAGTTGTCAACGGAGCCTGTTTATGCAGTTTGACGATTACGTGAGAAGGTTGTTCCACACGCAAGTGCTTAACAGTTTGTGATAATAATCTAGTCTTCTATTTGCAGAAGGAAAAGTACTTGTTGTCGGATGGAGCAGAATCATACGAGAAAAATTCGGTCAAGTACATAGAGCACTAAATTGTCAAACGAATTATAAAAAACCTCATAAATCAATATTCTTCATGAATGTTCAGCGCGGACACCCGTGACTTCAGTCGTGGGAGGAGCGCTG
>CAMKDB010000014.1 GCA_946411155.1 uncultured Faecalibacterium sp. | reverse complement strand
ACGATGAGGATGAGGACGGAGAGGAGCACGAGCATCATCACCATCATCACGATGAAGATGAGGATGAAGAGGAGCACGGGCATCATCACCACCACCATCATCACCATCATCATGGCCATGATGCGGATGAGATCTTTGAATCAGTCGGTTTCGAGACGTCCCGCGCTTATACGGATGAGGAACTGCAGAAAGCACTTGACGTTCTTGAGGATGAGGAGCGTTTTGGAGTTGTCCTTCGTGCCAAAGGAATTCTTCAGGCTGCAGACGGCACATGGATCCATTTCGATTATGTCCCGGGTGAGTCCGAGATTCGCAGAGGAACTGCTGAAGTTACAGGTCGTCTGTGCGTGATCGGTTCCAAACTCCATGATAAAGAACTGCGTGAGGTGTTCAATATCTGATGAAACGTAACGGACCCGTCGAAGTACCTGTATATCTGTTCCTTGGGTTTCTGGATGCCGGCAAGACGCGGTTCATACAGGAAACACTGGAAGACCGTCGATTCAACGCCGGTGAACGGACGCTTGTGCTTGTCTGTGAAGAAGGGGAGGAGGAACTGGTTCCTTCCCGCTTTTCCGGAAAGAACGTTTATCAGCATGTGATCGACGACGAGTCGGAACTGACTCCTGAGTTCCTTGAGAAACTTGTCGGACAGTACCGCGCCGAGCGTGTCATGATAGAATATAACGGCATGTGGCTCGTACAGGATATCTATGACGCGATGCCTGACAACTGGGTTGTATACCAGACGTTTATGCTTGCGGATGCGACGACCATCATGGTGTACAACAGTAACATGCGCAGTCTGGTCTATGATAAACTGTCCAGTGCGGATTTCGTAGTTTTTAACCGTTATCAGGACAGCATCGACAAGATGGAACTTCATAAGCTGGCCCGCGCAGCCGCCAGAGGAATCGAGATCGCTTATGAGTATCCTGACGGAAACACGGATTATGATGACATTGAAGACCCGCTGCCGTTTGATATCAACGCTCCTGTCGTCAAGATCGAAGACCGGGATTACGCCCTGTTCTACAGGGATATATCCGAGGATGCGGAAAAATATCAGAAAAAGACACTTGAGTTTACGGGACGCGTTGCACGGGACGAGCAGATGAAGGCGGATACGTTCGCCATAGGCAGGCATGTTATGACCTGCTGTGTTGAAGACATCCAGTATATGGCGCTGGCTGCCAGATGGCCGAACGCTTCTTTGCTGAAGAACAGGGAATGGGTTCACCTGAAGGGAACTGTAGAGATGCGCTTCAGCAGTCTTTACAGAGGAAAAGGTCCGGTTCTCATGGTCGAATCGCTGTCCCCAACGGAACAGCCCGAGGAAGAAGTCGCTACTTTTTTCTGAGAGGAACAATGAGATGAAAGTGTATATCGCCGCGCCTTTGTATTCGGAAGCAGAAAAAGATTTCAACCTGAAGATGGACGGTATTCTCCGCTCATGGGGATGCGATACTTTTCTGCCCCAGAGAGACGGCGGGATCGTTGCCTTGATGCCGGATATGATCGACGGAGTACCGAAAGAAGAGTATATCTTCCGCAAAGATCTTACCGAAATGGCATCCAGCGACGTATTTCTCTTTCTTCTGGACGGCCGCGTCCCCGATGAGGGCGCATGCGTTGCGCTCGGTTATTGTCTTGGACTGGGGAAACGGTGTATCGGTTTCAAGACCGATCTTCGTTCCTTAACACCCGGAGGCGATAATCTGATGATTACAAAAGCGCTGACCGCGGTTGCGTACGATCTTCCGGAACTGAAGTCTCTCCTGACCGAATAAGAACAGATTTGCAAAAAGGACCGTTTGTACGGTCCTTTTTTCTGTGCTTGCGATGGCTATCTCGGTGCAATATAATTAAACATTATATGTGTCGGGAAATGCGCCATGAGGCTGTCCTGACACAGAATAAAGAAAGGGGAACCGCAATGGATCATTCAGACTGGGAACCTGTTTTTTCTGCCCGGTATGAGAAATACAGAGAGGAACTGCACGCGCTGTATGATTCTCTCTATCATGATGATAAAGCGTATGATTATTTCCTTTCCATGATTCACAAAGCCTATTCTGAGCGTTCTGAGGAACTGAGAATGCTGGATGAGGGCAGAAGTGCTTTCCCTGACTGGTATAAAGGTTATGACCTTGTCGGGATGCTGATGTACGTAAGTGCATTTGCCGGCACACTTCAGGGCGTCCGGAAAAAGCTGGACTATATCAAGGAGTGCGGCGTCACCTATCTGCATCTGATGCCCTTGCTGGAGAGTCCGGAAGGAAGAAGTGACGGGGGATATGCCGTTTCTGATTTCCGGAAGGTCCAGGAAGAACTGGGTTCGATGGAGGACCTTGCCGAACTGGCTTCAGACTGTCACAAAGACGGTATTGCCGTGTGTCTTGATTTCGTTATGAATCACACCAGTGAAGATCATGAATGGGCTGTGAAAGCGCGTCAGGGAGACCTGGAAGCGCAGTCGCGTTATTTCTTCTTTGACAATTGGGATATTCCGAACGAATACGAAAAAACGGTGCCGGAAGTGTTCCCGACTACTGCGCCGGGGAATTTCTCCTGGTGTGAGGAAGCCGGAAAAGTTGTCATGACGACCTTCTACCCGTATCAGTGGGATCTGAATTACAGCAATCCAACTGTATTCAACGATATGACAGATAATATGCTTTATCTGTGCAATCAGGGTGTGGATATCATCCGTCTGGACGCCGTTCCGTATATCTGGAAAGAACTAGGTACGAGCTGCAGGAATCTGCCGCAGGTCCACACTCTCGTGAGGATGATGCGCATCGTCTGTGAGATCGTCTGCCCCGGAACGCTGCTTCTGGGTGAAGTTGTCATGGAGCCGTCGAAGGTGGTTCCTTACTTCGGTACTGTTGATAAGCCGGAGTGCCATATGCTGTACAACGTCACGACCATGGCTAGCACCTGGCATACGGTGGCGACAAAAGACGTCCGATTGCTTCAGCACCAGCTCAAGCAGGTCTTTGATCTCCCGAAGGAATATGTCTTCCTCAATTATCTCCGCTGCCATGACGATATCGGATGGGGGCTGGATTATAATTTTCTCCGTCAGTTTGGTGAAGAAGAAGTTGCTCATAAAAAATATCTCAATGATTATCTCACCGGAAAATGGGCTGGAAGTCCCGCAAGGGGAGAACTCTATAACGATGATCCCAGACTGGGTGATGCCCGTTTGTGCGGGACGACCGCCTCTCTGTGCGGGATCGAGGCTGCCAGATTCGAACATGACGGTTCAAAACTGGAATGGGCCCTGTCTCTTGACAGAATGCTGCATGCGTATATGTTCACCATGAGCGGGATTCCGGTTTTGTACAGCGGTGACGAGATCGCTCAGGAAAACGATTATTCCTATCATGAAGATCCGCATAAAGCAGTCGACAGCCGCTGGCTGCATCGCGGAAATCTGAACTGGGAAGCCGCCGAGAATCGTAATGACCCGGCGACTGTTGAAGGGGAACTGTTCCAGGCGCTCCGCGGGCTTGAAACAGTGCGTTCCGCACACAGAGCTTTTGATTCGGGAGCGGATACCTGGCTCGTGGAGACCGGGGATGTCGCTGTACTTGGCATTGGCAGGTATTATAAGGGCGAAAAACTCATCGGAGTATTCAATTTCGGCAGTGAACGAAAGATTGTCAGCATCGATGAACTTGGCAATTTCCATGATCTTTTCACAGGCGAAAAGATTTTGAAAGAAAGAGTCGCGCTGATGCCCGGAGATTTTGTGTGGATGCTTTGCGATTTCCGCAAGGAGCTGAACTCATGAGAAAAAAACTTGTTTTTCTGGATATCGACGGGACATTGACTCTCCCCGGTTCAAATGAACCACCGCAGAGTGCGCTTGATGCGATCCGTGCCGCAAGAACTAACGGCCATCTTGTGTTTCTTGCGTCCGGCCGCAATCAGGGTATGCTGTCACCGCTGATGAAGTACGGATTTGACGGTGCTGTTGCGTCTTCCGGAGGTTATGTCACAGCGGGAGAGGAGCTACTTTTCGACTGCCCCATGACGCCCCAACAGCAGGAAACAGCCATGCGTCTGTTCCGCGAGAACGGCGTTTTCAGGACGGTAGAGGGAAAGGACAGCAGTTTCTGCGACGAGGGGCTTGCTGATTTCCTTTTCTCATCCACTGGGGGAAACAGCGAACTGCTTCGCTGGCGAAAGGCTCTCGAGTCGGATCTTGGGATCAGACCGATGAGCGAATATGACGGTAGGCCGATCTATAAAGTGGTCTTCATGTTCGGAGATCCCGAGCAGTTGACGCCTGTGAAGAAGGCTTTGGAATCGGAATTCTCATTCGTGATTCAGGAACAGTTCGGCGCGTCCTGTTTCAACGGTGAACTGGTGAACCGCCGTTTTGACAAGGGCACCGGAATCCGGCTGGTAGCAGAGCATTACGGGATTCCTTTAGATGACACGATCGGTTTCGGGGACAGCATGAATGACTTGGAAATGATCGAAACCGTGGGTTTCAGCGTATGCATGGCCAACGGAAGTGAGCAGCTGAAGCAGCGCTGCGATCTGGTCGTTCCTTCGGTCTCTGAGAACGGGCTTGCGGAAGGATTCCGAAAATTGGGTTTGGTGTAGGAACTTGTGATTTTTCCAATCGAATAGGCAGATTTGATACCGGATCATGCACAGGCGGAGTTTCTGATTCCGCCTGTTTTGTTTTTGTGCGTTGGCTGTTCTCTTGCTTTCAGATTTGATATATTATATCTAGAAGGTTTTGTTGCATTTTTTCATGATAATCACCAGATAAAGGAGATTTATTATGGCAGTAAATCGTTTTGTTTTGAATGGCACCTCTTATCATGGGCATGGTGCGATCAATGAGATCCCCGGAATCGTTGCTTCCAAGGGATTTAAGAAAGCTTTCGTCTGTTCTGACCCCGACCTGATCAGGTTCGGCGTCACGGCTAAAGTGACCGATCTTCTGAAGGAAAACGGCATTGATTTTGAAGTTTATTCCAACATCAAGCCTAATCCGACGATCGAAAACGTTCAGCAGGGTGTTGACGCGTTCAGAGCATCCGGAGCTGATTTTATGATCACGATCGGTGGCGGTTCATCTATGGATACCGGGAAAGGTATCGGCATTATCGTGAATAACCCGGAATACTATGATGTGCGTTCCCTTGAAGGTGTTGCCCCGACAAAGAAGAGGACGGTATTTACGATCGCTGTTCCTACGACCGGAGGAACCGGTGCTGAGTCAACGATCAACTATGTTATCACTGATGTCGAGAAGAAACGTAAATTCGTCTGCGTAGACCCTAACGATATCCCGGATGTCGCGGTGGTTGACCCCGACATGATGTCCACGATGCCCAGAGGCCTTACCGCATCTACCGGTATGGATGCTCTTACTCATGCAATCGAAGGATATACGACAAAGGCGGCATGGGCGCTGTCCGACTGTCTTGATCTCGAAGCGATAAAACTGATTGCGAAGAATCTCCGCGCGGCAGTGAACAATGATCCGGATGGCCGTGAAGGGATGGCGCTTGCCCAGTACGTGACAGCGATGGCATATTCCAACGTCGGACTGGGAATCGCTCACTCCATGGCTCATACTCTTGGTGCAGTTTATGACACCCCTCATGGTGTTGCATGCGCAATGATGCTCCCGATCGTCATGGATTTCAACAAGGAATACACCGGTGAGAAATATAAAGAGATAGCGGAAGCATTCGGAGTCGATACGAGCGGAATGGATCAGGATACTTACCGCAAAGCCGCGATCGATGCTGTGCAGCAGCTTTCAGTTGACGTCGGCATTCCGACAAAACTCGAGAGCCTGAAAGAAGAGGATCTTCCTTTCCTCTGCGAATCTGCTGCGGCTGATGCATGTGCTCCCGGTAACCCCAGGGAAGCGTCTCTTGCGGACTTTGAGGCAATGTTCCGCAAACTTATGTGATCCGGAAATAAAAAATCAGCGGGTGTGCCGAAAGGCACACCCGCATTTTTTTGCGTTCATGTTTTCAGTTTACAGGAAATGAGTTATTTTTCAGTCCGATCCCTGCTAGCGGTATGAGTCCGGTCTGGCAGGAGAGTCATTTTCCTGAATGATTCTGAAATGAGCAGTTTTCACGATGGGCACAGCAGGAGCAGCCGGAGTCACCGCAGGAACAGCCACGCCGGCGTACCAGATAACGTGCAGCAGGAATGACTGCCGCCGCTATGAACAAAATGACGATCAGATCAGCTGAATTCATCGGCATACCTCTTCTCAGGAAAGGCCTATTGCCTGAAAGATCAGCTTCGCAAGAAGGGCAACGATCCACGCGATTCCGCACTGCCATAGCACGACGCCTGCCGCCCAGTTCCTGCCAAGTTCACGTCTGATCGAAGCAATTGCTGCGACACACGGCGTGTAGAGCAGACTGAAGACAAGCAGAGTCACAGCGGAGAGTGGGGACAGGGAATCTGCTACACCGCCTGCATTCCCGTATAGGACTTCCATAATAGAGACTACGCTCTCCTTCGCCATGAATCCGCTGATAAGAGATGTGGCAATACGCCAGTCTCCGAGTCCGAGAGGAGAGAGGATCGGTACAAGAAGACCAGATATGGCGGCAAGAATGCTTTCATGCGAATCCGAAATGGGATCGAAGTGCAGATTGAAACTCTGGAGGAACCAGATGATGATGGTCGTGATGAGGATGACGGAGAATGCGCGCTGGAGAAAGTCCTTGGATTTTTCCCAAAGAAGCAAAGCAACGCTCTTTGCACTCGGCAGTCTGTAATTGGGCAATTCCATGACGAAGGGGATAGCTTCACCGGAAAACACCGTGTTTTTAAGCAGAAGCGCCATGAGAATACCTACCGCGATCCCAAAGAAATAAAGACCGGTCATGACAAGCCATCCCTTATCGGGGAAGAAGGCGTTCGCGAAGAAAGCGTAGATCGGCACTTTCGCGGAACAGCTCATAAAGGGTGTCAGAAGGATCGTCATCCTGCGGTCCCGCTCGCTTGGCAGCGTACGGGTGGACATGACAGCGGGAACCGTGCAGCCGAAACCAATCAGCATTGGTACGATACTTCTTCCGGACAGCCCGATCTTTCGGAGAAGCTTATCCATAACAAAGGCGACACGGACGATATACCCGCTGTCTTCCAGCATGGAAAGGAAAAAGAACAGCGTTACAATGATGGGCAGAAAGCTCAGGACACTACCGACGCCCTCGAAAATTCCGTCGACAATGAGACTGTGGAGAACCGGGTTGACCCCGAAACGTGTGAGAAGGGAGTCGACAGCGGCGGTTTGACCTTCAATGAAAGCCGCAAGCAAATCCTGGAGCCATGCGCCGATCACATTGAAGGTCAGATAGAATACTGCACCCATAATCAGGATAAAAACCGGGATGGCTGTGTATTTGCCGGTGAAGATCTTGTCCAGTTTCCGGCTGCGGATATGTTCCTTGCTTTCGTTCGGCATGACGACACATTCGTCGCATACTCGGTCAATGAAAGAGAATCTCATATCCGCTATTGCCGCGCTGCGGTCAAGTTCCCGTTCCTTTTCCATTTGGAGTACGATATGCTCCAGCATCTCGACCTCGTTCTGATCCAGATTCAGTTTCTCGAGGATATTTGCGTCGCCTTCTATAATCTTACTGGCAGCGAAACGGACCGGAAGACCAGCTCGCTGAGCGTGGTCCTGGATCAGATGGATCACTGCATGCAGACAACGGTGAACAGCGCCGCCGTGGTCACTTTCATCACAGAAGTCCTGACGGAGCGGCTTTTCCTGATATCTGGCGATATGTTCAGCGTGTTCGACAAGTTCGTCAACGCCCTGATTTTTAACAGCTGCGATGGGGACGACAGGAACACCGAGCATGGATTCCATCCTGTTGATGTCAATAGTGCCCCCGTTATTGTTTACCTCATCGATCATGTTCAGAGCAACGACCATCGGAACACCCATCTCAAGCAGTTGCATCGTGAGGTACAGGTTGCGCTGGATGTTGCTGGCGTCGACGATATTGATGATCGCTTTCGGATGTTCATTCAGTACGAAATCGCGGGATACGAGTTCTTCGCTGGAATATGGTGACATGGAATAGATCCCGGGAAGGTCTGTAATGAGCGTATTCGGCATTCCGCGGATTGCACCGTCCTTCCGGTCTACCGTGACGCCGGGGAAGTTTCCCACGTGCTGATTGGAGCCGGTGAGCTGATTGAAGAGCGTAGTCTTTCCGCTGTTCTGGTTTCCGACAAGCGCGAAAGTCAGTTTTTCTGTTTCCGGAAGAGGCGTACCAGTTCCTTTCGGATGAAAGCGGCCGCCTTCGCCGAGTCCGGGGTGTTCTTCTTCTTTTCTCTTTTTGCCTGTTTTGTTATTGCCTTCGATAGATCTTTCGATGGCTTTCACGCCGATCTGCTGCGCTTCCGCAATACGAAGAGTAAGTTCGTAGTTATGGATGCGGAGTTCCATCGGATCGCCAAGCGGTGCGAGTTTTTCTACTGTGACCTCAGCGCCGGGGATCACGCCCATATCAAGGAAATGCTGGCGAAGTGCGCCTTCTCCTCCGACTGTGAGGACAACTGCACTTTCTCCGGGACGAATATCGTTTAATGTCATAAACCGTTCTCCGATTGAATAAATCGCCGGCCCGGTGATGGGCCGGCGCAGATTAAGTAAGCAAATAGTTAAGAAAGGAAGTCGTCTCAGAGCAGAGCGGCAACACGTCGTACAGCTTCTTCCAGATAAGAAACAGGACATCCCAAATTCACGCGGAGGAATCCGGGTCCTCCAAAAGCGTCACCGGCTTCCAGATATACGTGACACTCGTCGAGGATTTTCTTTTCAAGCGCTTTCGTGTCTGTGGTATATGCGGAAACGTCGACCCAGGCGAGATAAGTTCCTTCCGCTTTTGTCGCCACGGCTTTCGGGAAGTATTCTGCGACGAGTTCATAGAATCTCGAGAACACCATATCCTGATATGCGTTCATTTCATCAAGCCATTCATCGCATTTTCCGCTAAGAGCCGCCTGCGAAGCGGCGGAAGTAAGCGGGTTGGACGATGTGTAGCCGACGACAGCGCGGATCTTTTCAAGGAATTCCTTATTGTGGGTAAACATATGAGAGGCACCGAGGCCGGCGATGTTGAAAGTCTTGCTTGGAGCGGTGCAGCACACAACATTATCCGCGTCAGGGAAAAGCTCCATAACTGAGTGATGCTGATAACCACTACGGATAAGATCATTATGGATCTCATCGCAAAGCAGGATCAGTCCGTTTTTCTGGCAGATCTCCTGCATCCGGATCAGCTCTTCCGGTTTCCATACGCGGCCGACCGGATTATGGGGACTGCAGATCAGCAGGATCTTGGATCGCGGGTCGGCGGCAAGTTCTTCCAGATTATCAAAATCGATCGAATAATAACCGTTGTTGTTGATCAGCCTGTTCTCCAAAAGGGTGCGGCCTTTGGCGCGGGCAACATTGAAGAAAGGATAATATACCGGCGGTTGGATAATTACTGCGTCATCCGGTTCGGACAATGCCTGAACAGCAAATGACAGGGCCGGAACGACACCTTCCGTGTAAATGATTTCATCAGTGGAGACATTGAAATTGTGACGCCGTTTCTGGAAATCCGAAACGGTCGTGAAATAATCATCCGGGAAATGGGAATAACCGAAGATCCTCTGGTCAGCTGCAGCATGAACTGCCTCAACGATGGGGGGAGCGCATGCAAAATCCATGTCGGCGACCCACATTGGAATGATGTCTTCAGGTAGTTTTCCGCCGCCCGGAGCGGATTCCCATTTGGAAGAACAGGATCCTCTGCGTTCGACAATCTCGTCAAAATTGTATCTGCTCATTCTATTACCTCCTGTGGATCAGAAAAGATATGGAAGGTCGAAAATTCTTTCAATGCCATAAATGATTGCAGTGGGATCGGCTGCAAATGATCGCATATAGTAGATGAACAGTACACCGGTTGCAACAGAACAGGTTACTGCGATGATGCTGATGATGAGTCCCGCAGCAGCAGTCTTCTTTCTCTGGCTCTTACGCGCGTAGATTCCGAAGAAAATGCCAAGCATACCCGCGAAGAAACCGGGAAGAACAGTGAAAAAAAGGAGCAGACCGGCAACACTGAGAAGGAGGCTGAGCCAGGCCATCCAGTTTTTGGTCTCGTCCCCGGGAGCGGGGATCTCCGCATCGGCAGGCACAGCAAAAGAGTCCCTTCGTACCGGCGGGAAAGAGGTAACCTGATCCAGACCGTCATGATCCACGACAGCGCCGCATTTCCTGCAGTAATAGTCTCCTTCTTTTGCGAGAGTTCCGCATTTTGTACAGTACATATCCTACTCCAAAGCATGCGGCGGGAACCGCATTAATTCAATAATTTACCCTATTATATCATCACGGAAATCATCGGAACAGAATGGGCTACCTTGTTATCTCATAATAACTTGCACTGAAATCATCAAGGCAGAGAACAGCCATTCTGCTGACTCCGGGAATCTGGATTGCGAGACCGCAGTCGATATCGATCCAATCCCCGTCACGAAAGATATCAGCTTCCCCAAAGTAGCCGAAACTCTGAACTGGCGTATGACCGGTGACGACGATGGAATCGGATATGTATCGCGGTTCCCGATCCCATACCCATCCGGAACGCCAGTCATAATGTTCTCCGATCATGGGAAGATCTCTCAGGAATACATTGCCTTCCGGTCCCTGCGGACAGGCATGTACAAGGACGATGTTCTGTCCGTTGACGCGTATCGTTCGCTGTACGGCAGCATCTGCAAGAGCATTGTAGATTCGGTCCTGATCCTGAAGACGAAGACGCTTGAAAGCAGCCCATGTGACATTCCCGCCGTTTCGGATCTGCCAGATTTCGGAGAGTTCGATTGCGGCACGGTCATACAGGCTGCGCCGCTTACAATTGATCTGCTCAAGAAACATGAGATCGTGATTCCCGATGATCAGGATACATCTGGGATCGTCAAGGATCCGGAAAAGGACGTCGAGTCCGTCCGGCCCCTTATCTACAACGTCACCGATCACATAGACTTTGTCGTCCGGGCCGATTTCATCAAGAAATTGCTCGAACGGCTCCATGTGGGCATGGATGTCACTGATTGCATAACTCTTTCCCATGAGATTATCCTCTGCGAAGTATTCAGACAATGGAATTATAACATCTGGAGCGCGAAAGTGCGAAATCATCGGAAAACTGTTGATAATTCACAGTTTTTTGACATGTTTTTCTCAAAAATTAAATTGTACGGGTGTGACGCGGACTCGTATAATTGATTTAGTAAATTGTTTGGAGGGTGAATGATTTATGCTGTGCGTCAGGACGTGCATCAGTTCGGAAGATGTACGTGCAGCGGTCGTCGGGAAAAGCCGTATCATGGCTGAACACATCAGAAAACTGTCCTCTGTGCAGGGGAAAGGCCTATTTCGTAAGGTGCTTGAATTTTGTCTTGGATTAGCTAAGAAACTCGGCTTCGTAACAAGGGAATCTGATGACGGAAGTTATGGCGTATGCGAGACCGGCGAAGGGGAAAAGACATATATAATCAACATTCATCTCGGTAAAAGAAAAGCAGAGGATGAGCGGGAAAGTTCCGTTGTGAATGACTATGCCGGACCGGCGGTTTGCATTCTTTATTCGCTCAGTATCTGCCGGGAATTGTCCGGAAGGATTCCATTCAGGATTCAAGTCTGTTTTCTTCCGGAGGATGATGGCTTTCTTGACTGTTGTATCCCGGCGGCAGGTAAGCTGAAAGAGACAGTCTCTGGAAATGATGTGAATCTCGTTTTGCTTGAGCAGTCTTTTCCTAAGGATGAGAGCAAAACCAGGAGCAACTGTGTTCTCCATACGGATTCTGAATTCAAAGCGCTTCAGATCGCTGAAGAAGCCGCTAATTATTCCCAGCAGATGGGAATCAGCCTCGTCCCCGCTGCAGAGGGCGATCTTGTCAGGATCGATTCCATCGGTGGAACGGACAGAAAATGGTCTGAACCCTGGAGCGCTTCCGATGCAACAGTTCAGTTAAGCGATTTTCTGGCTACGCTTCCTCTCAGAAAAGATGGTTTTCGGCATCACACATTTACAGTCCTCAATACGGAAAGTGATTCGGCCTCGATGATATATGCTATGAGAGACAGCGTATGCGAATTGACCGGAAAAGGGGAAATTTGGCGCAGTTATTATGATTTAAGTCATTTTCTTCTCACCCGGAAACCGGGCGAACAGCCTTTGAATGATGAAAATCTTTCTGGGGTCGAAGAAACGATCAACTGGTCTGTGGTCTATGTAGGAGCTTTCCTCCGTCTTGCGGGCAGATATAAGGAAAACTAAAATATGATATATAGGACGGACAAAGTATTCGGTCCGTCCTGTTTTTTTATTTTCAGACACGTCTGATAGTGAGGGATAAAACATGGCATATGATGTTTCAATCGTCGAATGCCGGCATTATAGGGAGCAGGAAGTAGAGCACGCACTCAGGGAGGCCATCGAAAAGGTGGATGGGTTTTCAGTGATTCGGCCGGGAATGCGTGTTGCATTAAAAGTGAATCTGGTCCGCGGACAAAAGCCGGAAGTCGCTTCCACTGTACATCCGGAGGTAGTATGTGCGCTTGTTCGCTTAATCAAGGAGCGAGGTGCGCTCCCGATCATAGGAGACAGTCCGGGCGGAATATTCAGTGCGCCTTATGTAAAAGCTGTTTATGATATAACCGGTATGCGTCGGGCGGAGGCTTTCGGCGGTCTTCTGAATGATGATTATTCTGTGATTCAGGTGCACGCTCCATGCGCTGTAAAGGCCAAAGACTTTCCATGCACCGGGTGGCTGAAAAACGCTGATGTGATCATCGATGTCTGCAAACTTAAGACACACGGGATGATGGGTATGTCCAACGCAGTGAAAAACTTTTTCGGCGTGATTCCAGGTACCTCAAAACCCGAATTCCATTACAGGTTTCCCAAAGCGGATGATTTCGCAGATATGCTTGTCGATCTGTACGAATACTTTTCGCCTGTCCTCTGTGTATGCGATGCCGTGATTGGGATGGAAGGGAACGGTCCAACGATGGGAGATCCGAGGGAAATCGGCTGTGTCCTGGCTTCAAGCAACGGTCATGCGATGGACCTTGTTTGCGCGGATTTGATTGGTATGAAACCTGATGGTATACCCACGCTCAGGTCTGCGATCGGAAGAAGACTTGTTTCCGGGAATCTCTCCGAACTGAAATTATATGGGCATGTCGACGATTTCCGTGTCCGTGATTTCAGGACCGTCACGGCTCAGTCCAATGTTTTTTTCCATATACTTGGCGACGGAGTTATCGGGAGAACTGCTGATTTCTTTGCAGGCAGGATTTTTACCCCGTTTCCTAAACTTGACGCTGATGAATGCGTCGGTTGCGGAAAATGCGCTAGTGTCTGCCCGGCTAAGGTGATCGCAATGAAGAATGGTAAACCGAAGATCGATAGGAATCGATGTATCCATTGCTTCTGCTGCCAGGAATTCTGTCCGAAAGGTGCGATGAAAGTAGGAAAGGGATTACTGCTCAGACTTCTTGGCTGAGTTTCGGCATTTTGACTTTATTGCAAAATGGTATAATTGTGATAAAATAATAGAAATTGGAGGTGAGCGATATGGAAAAATATGAACGGCCGGAGATGGAGATTGAAGTTGTTGAGGATGACGTGATCCTTACAAGCGGACAACCTGAAAAACCCATGTAATCTCGTTAATTGATTTCGGTGATGACCGGTGGCGTATGTCACCGGTCATTTTTTGTTTCAGTTGCTGCTCTTCCGTAAGATCAAACCTGTAGTTTCTTCGTTTTGTTTTTTCTTTTCTGTATAATGACTGTGTTATGTTATTAATACTGTAAAGCCTGTATAAAAGGAATGAGGATTTAAATTGGAATTGAAAAAAGACAGAGCTGTGCTTGTGGCTGCTGACATCGGTGAGTGGGATTGCGAGCACTCTTTAGAAGAACTGAAAGCACTTTGTGATACTGACGATGTTGAAGTCGGTGCTGTCGTCATCCAGAACATGACGAAACGCATTCCGGCAACATATATCGGTTCTGGAAAAGCGGAACAGGTTCGTGATCTTATTGAAGAGATCGAGGCGACACTGGTCGTTGTGGATGATGACCTTTCCGGTGTCCAGACCAGGAATCTGGAACAGTTTTTCAATATCCCTGTCATTGACAGGACTACGCTGATTCTTGATATTTTCGCCCGACATGCTACTACAGCTGAAGGAAAGCTTCAGGTGGAACTGGCACAGTTGAGATATCGCCTTCCGCGTCTGACTGGAGGAGGGCTGGGACTCTCCCAGCAGGGAGGAGGCATCGGAACAAGGGGGCCAGGCGAAACGAAGCTGGAATCTGACCGTCGTCATATTCGTTCCAGGATCCGTTCGTTGTCTGGGAAACTGGAAGAAATGGAAAGCAGAAGAGAAGTCACTCGCAGGGCAAGACAAAGAAACGGGATACCTGTCGTTGCTCTGGTTGGCTATACAAATGTCGGGAAATCTTCTCTTCTCAACGTCCTGACCGGTTCAGATATTCTTGCTGAAGACAAACTATTTGCCACTTTGGATCCTACCGCCAGACGTCTTCCTGTTGCGAATATGCAAAATGTCATTCTGATCGATACTGTCGGGTTTGTAAGCAGGCTTCCCCATCATCTTGTTGAAGCGTTCAAATCCACGCTTGCGGAAGCAAAGTACGCGGATCTGATCTTGCAGGTTGCGGATGCGTCATCTGCAGACTGGCATGAACAGCTAAAGGTCACCGAGCAAGTCCTGGGGAATCTTGAATGCGGAGATACACCCAGGCTGACAGTGTTCAATAAGATCGATTGTATTGATACGGAAGATGCACTGCCGGGGATCAGAGTATCCGCAAAGACCGGTGAGGGACTGGATGTGCTGCTGTCCGAAATCTCAAGAGTACTGTCGGAGAGGGTTGTCCGCGCCATGCTGTTGCTTCCTTTCGAAGATGTCGGAAAAGCCGCGCTTCTCAGGGACAGGGGCAATATCATCAGTGAGCATTGGGTGCCTGAAGGTCTCATGGTCCAGGCATCTGTGGATAGGAAACTTTGGCCGCGGTATGCGAAATATGAGGTCGTCCCGGATGAACGGACAAAATGATGAAAACAGGGCATGTGCCCTGTTTTTTTCACAAAACTGTCACTGCGGCGTCATTGTTTTAATATGCTTTCCCATTTATAATGTTATGCGTATCAATATGCGAGGAGAGAACTTTCAACCACGCTTGTTGAGGTGAATCATGTCACTAAGAGATATGGTGACAAACTTGCCGTGAATGATCTGTCTTTCCAGATCGATCAGGGCGAGGTAGTCGGCTTTCTTGGACCGAACGGCGCCGGGAAATCCACTACTATGAATATGATCACAGGATATCTGTCAGCTACTGAAGGAACGATCAGTGTCGCAGGTTTTGATATTCTTGATCAACCTAAGGAGGCAAAGAAACATATCGGTTATCTGCCTGAATTACCGCCGCTGTATGTGGATATGACTGTCCATGAATATCTGGATTTCCTGTATGAATTGAAAAAGTGCAGACTCCCCAGAAGACAGCATCTTCAGGAGATCTGTGAGGCCGTTCGTATTACCGATGTTTTTGAACGTGTTATCCGAAATCTTTCCAAGGGTTACCGGCAGCGTGTCGGACTTGCCGGCGCTCTCATCGGCAGTCCTGAATTGCTGATTCTGGACGAGCCTACAGTAGGACTTGACCCGCAGCAGATCATCGAGATCCGCTCTCTTATCAAAGACCTTGGAAAGAAGTGCACCGTAATTCTTTCATCACACATTCTTTCTGAAGTCGAAGCAGTCTGCGACCGGGTTCTTGTCATAGACCATGGCAAACTGATCGCTGATGACTCTCCGGAGAATCTTTCCAAGAACCTCTCCGGCGATGCGTCAGTTCATGTCCGCGTTATTGGGGACAGGGAAGGCGCGGAAAAAGTGCTCAACGGTCTTGAAGGCGTGAAGGAAGTGGTCTTTAACGGTCTTAAAGAGGAAGCTGCATTGGAATTCCGTGTCACGCCTGAGGCGCGTTTCGATCTCCGCTCATCTATTGCCAAGGCTTTGGTGGAAGCAGGGTACGGCGTAATCGGACTCCGTTTTGCCGAGATGACACTGGAAGAGATCTTCCTGGATCTGATTGCGAAGGAGGAAGCATGATATGAGTACGATTCTTCGCCGGGAGATCCGGGCATACTTCAGTTCTCCGATCGGTTATATTCTGCTCGCCGCGTTCTGGGGGCTTGCCGGTTGGTATTTCTACACCTCGGTCCTGTATACTGCGACCGCGGAGTTGAGAAACGTCTATAATGCCATGGGTACGATCTCCATCTTTCTCATCCCTATGATGACCATGAGACTGTTCTCGGAAGACAAGAGACTGCGTACCGAACAGGCGCTGCTCACTGCGCCGATATCCCTTTGGGAACTGGTACTTGGGAAATTCTTTTCGAGTCTTTGCATTTATGCCATCAACGTCGGCATCGTGCTGGTGTATGGGTTTACAGTCAGTGTGTTCGCGAAGGTGGAATGGCCAGTTACCATCGGTTTGTTCATCGGAATGATGATGTTTGGCGGCGCAATGATCGCCATCGGCATGTTCATCTCCAGTCTCACCGAAAATCAGATCATCGCGGCAATCGGTACTTTCGCTGCTCTGCTTGTGATCGGTATTCTGGACAGTGTTGCCGAGATGGTTCAGATTCCCATCATTAAATCATTCCTTTATGCGATTTCGTTCAACGACCGGTTCTACGATTTTACACTGGGCGTGATCAAACTCCGGGACGTGGTCTTCTTCCTAACGGTCATGTTCCTGTTCTGCTATTTCACGACGCGCGTTTTTGAACGCCGCCGTTACAGCTGAGGGAGGGATCGCCATGAGTTTTCTGAAATCACGCAAATTCAAGATCGGTGCCTATGGCGCTGCAGTTACCGCAGTTCTGCTTCTGATTGCCATTGCCGTAAACTATGTCGCGGTTCTACTTACGGAACGCAAAAATGCATTTATCGATCTGACGGCTGAAAAGGCTTTTGAACTGAGTGCTGACGCAAGAAAGGTGTTCGAGGAGATCCCGGATCCTGTCCGTGTCACGGTTCTTGCAAAAAGAGAAACTTTCGAATCGCTCAATCCGTACTGTGCTCAGGTCGTATATATTCTGGATCAGGCGACTATGGAGAACGACGCGATTACCGTTCGCTTTGTTGATCCGCTGGAAAATCCCGAAGTCGCAGCATCTTTCCCGGGTGCTCAATGCTCACAGGGAGATCTTGTAGTTGAGAATCTGGATTCAGGACGATTCTATGAGATCGGTTTCGCTGATCTGTTTTTCTTCAGCAGTTCCGGTACTTCGATTACCGGCTCCAAGGCGGAAGCGGTGATTGCATCCCGGCTGATGAGTATGACTTCCGGTGAGGAATACGATATCGCTTTCACAACCGGACACAATGAGGATGAAGTGTCTTCCTTCAAGGACCTTCTGACGTTGAACAACTATACGATCTCTACGGTTTCCGCGACAGGAGTGATCGAGCCTGAAACGATGTGTGTGATCATCGTATCCCCGAAGGTCGACTTTTCCGGTGAAGAGATCCAGCAGCTTGAGCGTTTCATGCGCAATGACGGAGAATACGGGAAAAGCATCCTGTATTTCGCTTCCATAGAGCAGCCGGATCTGCCCAATCTTTCCGCCTTCCTTTCCAACTACGGTATTGCGGTTCGGCAGGAAGTGGTAGGGGAGACGAATAACAATTATACTTTCGGAGAGAGCAATTATTATGCGCTTTCCCTTTATCTTGAAGAAGTGTACAGCGCGAAGGCATTGTCTGCCGGACTTGCTTGCATCTCTCCGTATACCAGACCTGTTGAACAGCTGTTTGCGGATTCTTCAAATGTGCGAACGGCACCGCTGATGAGTTTCAGCCCCTCTGCGCTTGCGATCGATCTGATCGATTCCTCCAAATACCGCAGCGGCAGTGATGGGGACCTGTTTTCCGCAGTTGTTGCCGAACAGTATGAGTACATCCATGGTGTCGGTGAGAAAAACTCCAAACTTGCTGTTTTTGGTACTTCCTATTTCATCAATGATTCCATGCTCTCCACTGAGAGTTTGGGCAATGCGGAATATATGGTTGGTGTGATGGGCCAGCTTGCTCCCAATGAAACGAGTGTGGAGATTGCTCCGAAGAGCATTCTCGGCGGTTATATGTCCATCACAAACCGGACAGCTGTGATTCTTGGAATCGTATTCGTCGCAGCTGTTCCGCTTGTTGTCATTGCTCTTGGAGTTTATGTTTACCTGCGCAGGAGAAATAAGTAATTGAAGAAAAAATCGTTGATTTTGATCGCTCTGCTGGTGACGCTGGCTGTCGTTGGCGGTGTGATCTGGTACCTGCTGAATACGACGACGGACCCCGATCTGGACGATACGATCACGGTGCTGACGAATACGGTTGAAGAGATCTCTTCCGTTCATGTTGTCAATGACAAAGACGACTATTTCGTTGAGGCAAACGACAGTGATATCGGATATTACTGTGAGAAGATCGACGGACTTCCTCAGATGAAAAGCAGTTATATCTCGCTGCTGGACGCCGTTGCCGGGATTCAGGCTACCAGTGAGTATCCGCATTCGGATGTGAAACGCTATGGAATTGATGTTCCTATGGCAACTGCGGAAGTCACTCTGAAAGACGGTAATTCCTATACGGTTACGATAGGCTCAAAAGCTCCGAGTGAGAACTATATCTATTTCACTGTTTCGGATGCTCCGGATACGGTATATACTGCCCGAATGTCCAAATTCCTTCCGCTTCTATCGGATGCTTATGGCCTGGTGAATAAACTGTTAGCGCCGAAGACCGAAAGTCCCCGTGCTGGAAATGATGAAACAGATACTGCCGACTGGCTGGAATATACGACCCGCGACGGTACCCGTTTCCGCCTTGAACAGTTGAGTCCGGCCTATGTGGACGGAGCCGGAAACAGTTACAGGTATCATCAGACTGCGCCTGTCGATGGCTATGTACAGGCGTCAAAGGCGATGGAAACGTTCAGCCGTGTGATGCAGTTCTGTGCCTCATCCGTCAAAATCTACCATCCTACTGAGGAGCAGATCGCTGAATGCGGATTGCTCCAGCCTGAGACGGAACTTGTTCTTGCCTACGGAGAAGATGTAGCTGTTATCCATCTCTCCAGAGCACCTAACGGCGATTATTATGCTATTAAGGAAGGTGTGGACGTAATCTGGAATATTGCAGATTATCTTGTTACCTGGCTGGATGTTCAGCCGCGCACGATGATTTCCGGTTATCTGTTAGCTCCTCCCATGTCTAATGTTGCAGGACTTGAGATCGATGCGTACGGCGATCATTTTCAGTTTGAGATCGCAGATGGCATTGGATACAGTCAAAACACAGAACTGAACGGCTCGGATTTTAAACGATTCTATGAACTCGCTTGTTCCGTGAACTCCTATAACGAGTCCTCTGACGCTGCTGGAGCGACTGTCGCAGTAATCAGGTTCAAGATGAAGGATGGGTCAGTGCGGACAGCTGAATTGTCTGAAATTGGTAACAGAGTACTGAAGATCTCCGTAGACGGACAGGATATGGGGCTTTCCATTCGCGAGGCTTTTGCTGAAACTCTCCATGATGCTGCGAAAGCAATCATTGAAAAACAGTCTTTCTCTACGAACTGGTGATGCGCCGCTTCCGATTTAATATGCCCGGTCCATTCGGACCGGGCTTTATTGCATACGTAAATTTATTGAAATACGATAAATAATTATTGACTATCATTATGTTTGGGGTTATACTTAGGTCATCATCGAATACGGAGGTCGATATGGAACAAAAATCATTATCGAAATGGCTTAAGATCGTTATTCTAGGAATCGCAATCTGCGGACTTGTCGTTTACTTCCTGATCATCCCATCGTATGGAGGAATGATGGCAAGGATATATCCCGAATTCTCATATTGTTATTGGCCGTGGCTTATTTTTCTATGGGGAACCGCTGTACCGTGTTATATCGCTCTGTATCTCGGTTGGAAAATTGCGGGGAATATCGGTAAGGACCGTTCCTTCTCATTGGAAAATGCCTCATTGCTGAAGTGGATCGCGTGGCTGGCTGCAGGGGATGTCTGCTATTTTTTTCTGGGGAATTTAGTTCTTTGGTTTTCCGGAATGAATCATCCCGGTATCGTACTGTATTCTCTGCTGGTGGATTTCGCCGGTATCTCGATCTGTGTCGCTGCCGCAGCTCTTTCTCATCTTGTAAAGAAGGCTGCTGATCTGCAGGAGCAAAGCGACCTGACGATATAGGAGGTGAGCAATGGAAGGTAGGATTATTTTCAATATCGATGTCATGCTTGCCAAAAGGAAGATGAGTGTTTCCGAACTGGCGGATAGAGTAGGCATTACACTGGCAAATATGTCCATCCTGAAGACGGGAAAAGCGAAAGCGGTTAAAGTGACGACTCTTGCTAAATTATGTGAAGTTTTGAATTGTCAGCCGGGTGATCTTCTGGAGTATCGGAAAGACTCGGAAGACTGAGTATGGTGATCAGGATTCAGGAGAGTTCCAGAAACGGAACTCTCTTTTTTCTGACACGCCTGTCTGAAAACATATGTTTTTTATCGATGAATCGTGTATACTGATAGTGCGGAAGGAGGAAAGACATGGACAGGAATCCGACATATATTGCAATCGATCTGAAATCTTTCTATGCTTCCGTTGAGTGTACAGAGAAAGGTTTTAATCCGCTTGACACCAATTTGGTTGTCGCCGACAGAAGCCGGACAAATAAGACAATTTGTCTTGCTGTTTCACCGTCACTGAAGTCGTTCGGCATATCCGGTCGGCCTAGACTTTTTGAAGTCGAACAGGCAGTGAACCGGTTGAACCGCGAACGTGAAAAAAAGGCTCCTGGCGGCAGATTCCGCGGTTACTCCTCCAGTTATTCCGATTTGATGGAAGATCCTTCCTTGGGGATCGGATTTGAAGTGGCGACTCCCAGGATGGCCCTATATGTGGAGTACAGCACAAGGATCTATGGGATCTATCTGAGATATATCGCTCCCGAAGATATTCATGTCTATTCGATTGATGAGGTGTTTATCGACGCGACGAACTATCTTGATACCTATAAGATGAACGGTCACGAACTCGCTATCCGGATGATTCAGGATGTTCTGACTGCTACGAATATTACCGCGACCGCAGGAATTGGTACGAATCTGTATCTTGCCAAAGTAGCGATGGATATCGTTGCCAAACATATGCCAGCGGACAAAGACGGTGTCCGGGTTGCAGAGGTCGATGAACGTTCTTATCGGGAATTACTATGGGCTCATGAACCGCTTACGGATTTCTGGCGCGTCGGACGGGGGATCCAGCGCCGTCTTGCTAAATATGACCTTTATACGATGGGAGATATTGCCAGATTTTCGCTCAACCATTCGGAAAGGCTCTATAAGGAATTCGGTGTGAATGCCGAACTCCTGATTGATCACGCATGGGGGTACGAACCATGTACGATGCGGGACATCAAAGCATTCCGTCCGTCAAAGAATTCCCATGGAAGCGGGCAGGTGCTTACGGAGCCGTATTCTTTTGAGAAGGCGAGGATAGTGGTCCGTGAAATGGCGGAAGATCTCGCGCTGGATCTCGTGGAAAAAGGTCTCGTTACAAACAGTGTGAGCCTGTTTGTTTCTTACGATTCGGCCAGCGACCTGACTGGATATGAGGGTGCGGTGGGAACGGACTGGTACGGGCGAACGGCAGCTAAACCGTCCGGGGGAACGGCGAAACTGCAGCGTTATACAGATTCGTCGAGACTTATCTGCGAGGCTGTTATGGCAATTTATGACTCTACAGTGCATGCGGGTCTTCTTATCAGAAGGCTTGGGGTAAATGCGAACGGAGTTATTCCCAGAGACCGGAACCTGAACAGCTCGGAATACATTCAAACGGATCTGTTTTCGGATACGGATGAGATGATCCGTCGGGAAGAGAGGGAAAAAGAAGAACTCGAGCGTGAGTCACGCCGTCAGGAGGCGGTTCTGAAGATCAAGCAGCGCTTCGGAAAGAACGCCGTACTGCTTGGTACAAGTCTGGAGGAGGGTGCTACAGGAAGACTTCGCAATGAACAGATCGGAGGACATCGTAAATGAACAAGGAAGATGTTTCCCGTTACTATGATATTATCGATCTGCCCCATTTTGTTTCCAAAAGCCGGAAACATATGAGCAATTTGGAACGTGCAGCTCAGTTTGCTCCTTTTGCCGCTTTGACGGGATATGATGATTCCATTAAGGAAGAAGCACGGCTGACAGAAACTAAAATTGAACTGAATGATGAGCAGGAGAATCTGCTGAACCGGAAATTCAGTTTTCTGGAAGAGCATCAGAAAGAACATCCTTCGATCAGAATTTCTTGGTTCTGTCCAGACGGGCGTAAAAAGGGAGGAAGATATATCGAAACAGATATCGTCCTGCATCAGATCGATCAGGCAAACAGAATGTTGGTGGATTCTTCGCACATCAGATATCCCATGGATGACATCCTGGAAGTGGATGGACAATTATTTGAGTTGCTGACTCCGGAAGATGGGGACTGGTACTGAGAATGTGAGAAGATACAGAGAAGGAGCGGGTGACCGCTCCTATTTTTTGGAATAAAAAAACTCTGCATCCGCAGAGTTTTTACATGATCCTGATCAGCTGCGTATCGGAAGGAGGTATCGGGAACGAATATTCTTCAGAGCGGAAGAGTCAAGGCCATAGCATTCAAGGAAAAATCGCTCTACAGTCCCGTATTTTTCCAGGATCGCCTGCATCGATGCACGAAGGTTTTCCTCTTTGACGAAGAAAAAACCGATAAAGTGTTCCAGAGACAGATCGGAATTCAGATATTCTTCAAAGTTCCCATGCCTGTAATCGATATATGCCTGAAATGCATCGGAACAGTGTAGATAATCCTCAAGAATCGTTTCAAAGGGAATTCCCAGAGCGAGCAACACCAGCATAGCTCCGATTCCGGTACGGTCTTTTCCTGCCAAACAATGGAAAAGTACAGGGACGTTCCCGTCAGAGAGCATCTGAAAAAGCGGACGGTACGCGTCAGCGGCAAATGGCATTGCCCTGTATGAGGCGTATAATTCTGAGATTTGTTCCGATTTCCAGCCGTCGTCTTTGGCGAAGATTTCGGATAATTCCATATGTTTTCTTGGTGCCGCAGGATTTTCTTCGAATACAGGGAGCCAGAGATTCTCGACCCCGTCTATCTCTGGATCAGGCATCATGCGGTGTTCCACACTTCCCCTGAAATCAAGAACAGAACGTATTCCCAGTGTTCTGAATACAGTCTCGGCTTCATCGCCCATAGAAAGAGGCTGATCGCAGCGGTAGATCAGTCCGTAGCGCACTGTTGCGGTTCCGTTTTCATTCAGATAGCCTCCGAGATCACGCAGGTTATAGCAGTTCCCCGCAGTGAGATCCTGCAGAG
>CAMKDB010000013.1 GCA_946411155.1 uncultured Faecalibacterium sp. | reverse complement strand
GGGAAGAATGATCCATGAAGCGGATGAGGTGGTGGTGATCAGCCGGTATACATTCGGAGGCTTTTCCGGTTTTGTTAAGAATGTGTTTGACCGCAGTCTTGGATATGTGCTTCCGCATTTTGAGATCATTAACGGCGAGTCTCACCACAAAAAACGTTATGAGGAAGACAAACCTTTCACATTTGTTTTTTATGGCGGTGATCCGACTGAAGAGCAAAAAGAAGATGCGCGAAGATATGTCAGGGCAGTCTGCACGAATATTAGAGGACATGTGAAAGATGTTTTTTTCCGAAATGGGGAGCAACCTGTTCCGATGGTATCCGGGATCCCTGCGGATTCCGGAAAGATTGCTCTGATCAATGCCAGTATGCGCGGCGTCAGCAGCAATTCAGCCAAGCTTGCGGGGCAGCTTTCCGCCCGTTTGGTGAGAGAGTCCGAATCGTTTTTCGTCTCCCGGTATCTCGATAATTTGCAGGGATTGGTTGATTATCTAGAGAATTATCCTACACTTGTGATTTGCACACCCCTCTATGTTGACGGACTGCCGTCCCAAATGATCCGTTTGATGGAACAGTTCCGGGACAGATACAGCGGTACTCCTAAGCGGATCTATCTTCTTTCAAATATGGGGCTGTATGAGAGTGATCAGTTAGTCAATCTCTTTTCTGCGGTCCGTATGTGGTGCGCAGTGATGCATTTTAAATATTGCGGAGGTCTTGGAATCGGAGCGGGAGAACTTGTAGGGGGTCTTATGAATATCGTTCCGTTCGGCAGATGGCCGCTGAATCATATCTGTAAAGGAATGGATGAGCTTGCAGCCGCGATTAGGGCAAACGGATCTATCGATGATTGTATGACTGGTCCTGTCGGATTTCCGCGTGCTCTGTATATCGCGATTGCAAACAGCGGTTGGAAAAGAATGGCAAAGAGCAACGGGCTCACAAATAAAGACCTTTTCAGAAGGATCTGAGAAATAGAAAATGATTCGCAATTTCTGCCCTGTTAACGGAAACGCTTAGCAGTAAACACACACGTGTCCGTTCAGTTTCAGGGAATTGCGATAGGATTGTGTGCGCGCAAAAACTACAATGAACCGCTGAATATAACAGGAAGATATTTGTCGATACGATCATTTCGACGGAGACTATGAAAGCTGTTGCATGATATCTTGGTCAGTTGTCCGGATTCGGAAAATCGGTTCCTTCATCTGCTCAATCCGGATGAACTGCATCCCTCTAAAGGGAGTGAGAATTAACGCCGGTTGAAGCGGCGCAAAGATTATTCGTGCCACAACAGTGAGGAACAATGTTAAAGAATCACCCGCAGATCAGGGACCTGCGGGTGATCTTTATTCGGATCGGAATCAATAATCCGTATTCGGATTGAAGCCGAAACCATTTCCGAGTTCTTTAGCGTATTTGATCAGTTCAGGCATGAGAGCTCTGTCATAATTGAGAGCTGTGCGTGGCTTCTCCTCATAGATCATAGTCCACTCATCATCTTTTGTGACCGGATTCCAGCTGAGGCCGTCAGTGAGATTGGGGTCACCAGTCCGCATAAACTGACCGAGAGACTCTACCATGATCTTCTGGATCTCTTCAGTATGCTCGCGGTTCACGCTGGCAGGTGCGGTATCCGCATTATCGAAAATCAGCGGGATATCGATACTGTGCCACGGCGTTCTTGATGAGTCAATGGAAGAATCCAGTGCGTACATGTAAGTCCAAACTTTTCCGCCGTCTGCAGCCCTTTGTCTTGCGTAGCGGGAAGTCGGCTCGCGGAATGTCGCGTCACAGAAGAGGATGTCTGCGGGGTTTCTGTTCGGGTATGCGTCTTTAAACAGAGAGATCAGTCGATCTGCAACTTCATTACCGACTTTCTCGACGATTATCTGCCTGCCTTCCTCTTCTGTGATGGAGTCCCTGCGGATTCCTCTGTTGACAAAGGAGTTACCTTCTCCGAATACGGAGCCGATCACCAGAGGGATATGGATCGTTTCTTTTCTGAAACCGACATGGAACGGATTTCCTACGAATTCGCCGTTGCGATAGGGCAGGCATCCGACGCACTTTCCCTGAGCCCTCAGTTCAGGAGATAGTGTCCAGTATGCATATGCAAGAGCGGTAAAAGGGACTTTCTCAAGTTCTTTGATATCATTGCAACCCAGGAAACGCATCATGGATTCGACGCATTCTCTGGGCTCTTCCAGGACTTCGGCGTCGTGCAGAGACAGAATGCCGCTCATAATGACCGCTTTGTGGTAAAGACCGTCTGCAGCAGGCATGGAGAGAAGCGTGGAAACCTTTCCGCCGCCTCCGGATTGTCCCATGATTGTGACGTTATCCGGATCGCCTCCGAATTTTCCAATGTTGTCCCGGACCCATTTCAGTGCTTCAACGAGGTCCATCTGCCCGTTGTTACCAGAGTTGTAATACTCTTCACCGAAAGACGAGACGTCCAGATATCCGAAAATGTTAAGGCGGTGATTGAGGGATACAAAAACACAATCGTTATGTTTTGCGAAATTGAGTCCGTTGTAGAACGGAGCTTCGATTGAAGAACCGTCACTGAATCCGCCGCCATGGATCCATACGAGAACTGGCTTACGCACATCGCTGTTGATGGATCCGGTCCAGATATTGAGATTCTGACAGTTCTCGCCCTGCACCCAGTACTGGTGAGGAATGAGAAGATGATCTCCCTTAGGGGGCATGAAGTGAAGCAGGGGACTTACGCAGCCATAAACTGTGCAGTCATGGATGTTCTCCCATTTCTTCGGTGCATGAGGGGCATGAAAACGCTCAGCTTCCGCATACGGAATGCCTTTGAAAACATACATCCCGTCATATTGAGCTCCGCGGACTTTTCCGTAAACGGTTTCTACGATATTATCCGCGCGGTCGAAATAAAAGGGCTTAAGCATATCGAATCTCCTTTGTAATGAATGAATCTATGGTGGAACATGCAAATCCTTTTTTACAGGTGTATTCACAGACGGACTTTTCTTGCCCGGCATTCTCTGATCACAGGCGGAAGATATTCATGAAGCATATCTTTCGTATTGGTCAGGTAAAGATCGCCTTTCCGATCGCCCGTATGAATGAGTACGTCGGAAACAGACCAGCCGTTAAGCCATTTAAGGATCAGGTGTAACGAGCCGTCGGGAAGGAATTCACCGCAGCAGGCGACTTTCGTCAGGCCTCTCAGTGGATTTTCCACGTCCTGCACGATCCACTTCCCATTGAGCCCGCAAAGGAAGCGTTTATCTCTGTTCAGCAAGAGCAGCACAGCGCCGTTGCGAGGCCGAAGTTCGATCGAAACAGTTTCCGGACTGATGGAGCGGTCATGGAACAGATACCAGAAATCCATATTCCCTGGTGCAACTTCGATATACGGTACGAAAGATCCCTTAGTGAGAATATATGTACCGAAAAGAGAAGCGGCGCTTTCGGGGATGGACGATGCGGCAAGTGGAGCAATGGTACGGGAGGTACAGTAGGATACAAGGGAAGCATAAGAGATCGGATCTTCTGGCAATGGTTCCCCTGAGATCTCTTCCATAAAATGCTGAATGGCAAGGATACAGTTATTGCATCCCTCCGGATCCCGTCCCGATTGATGAATTGCGGCAACGGTGTTTTTCTCAGGCCAGATGATGCATAGCTGTCCCTGTCCGCCGTCAAAACGGAACATACCCGGCGTGGTGTTGAACCAAAGCTGCCAGCCATATCCTGCAGAGGAATTGTCCTTATTGCGGATCGGGCCGTTTTCAACCTGTATGCTTGTTGCTTCACGCATCCATGCAGGATCGATCAACTGCCTTCCGTACATTTTCCCGCCCTGAGCATAGAGCATTCCGAGGCGGAGATTGGCTTCTGTTGTTGCACAGAGTCCAGGTTCAGCTGTTCTTCCGTCTGCAAATCTTTGCCAGATGATTTCGTCGTCTTCAATCCCGATATAACGGAAGAGCTGCTCCTTAAGGTAAGTGACCATATCGCGTCCGGTAACTTTTTCAACGACGGCGCCGAGCAGGGAAGCGCCTGTTGTGTTATAGAGAAATGTTGTGCCCGGCTCATGTTCCATTTCAGAAGAAAGGAAATTCTCAAACCAGGTATCATCAAAACGGGGCATGCCTTTTGTCCCTGAGGACATGCTCAGTACGTCCCGGAGCCTTACTTTTTCCATTCCCGGCTGCAAGCGGATACCCAGACCGTCGATCTCTTCAGCAAAAATATCGGTGATTTTGTCCTCAACGGAAACAAGACCTTGCGTCACGGCAAGGCCGACTGCAGTCGCTGTATAACTTTTTCCGAGACTGTGGCAGGAGTGAGGAATGACGGGAGAGTACGGCTCGGCAAATGATTCGCAGATGACATCTCCATCTACACTGATCATGAATCCATGAACTTCATTCCCCAATGTATTGAGTTCCCGAAGCAGTTTTTCGGTGCGAGTGGAAGATATCCCTTTGGATTCCGGTGTAACACGTTTCAGCGTTTTTTTCACATTACTAACCTCCCCATAGATTCCATATTGCCATTATACAACTTTTGGATATGAAAAACCCCCATTTTATTGAATTTGTATAAAGTTGTCTTTATAAATGACGGTGGAACAAAATGAATTGGTTGCAGGATGTCTAATCTGCTCGTATAATCGAAGTATAAAATCCCCGTATCTCCGGGGAAAAGTAAGATAGAAAGTGAAGGGTGGAAGATAATGGCTAACATTGCGCATGCATTTCTTGGTTTGACAGGCCAGGAGATCGACTGGATCGAGATCCCCTGGAACGGAAATGAGCCGTCTTTGAATCTGGTCCATCTCGAAGGACCTGCAGTGGAGACTGAGCAGATCGCTTACATGAAACAAAGCAGGGGGATTGCTCCGGGTGATGTCAAATCAGTTGAAGTGAACGGTGGGACGCTTCACATTGAACTTGAGCCGTCCACGAACAAGGCAGACTGGACATTAGTTGTCGGCGATATGAAATTGAACCGCAGCGACTTCACTGTGAAGACAAGGACTGCTGACGATAAATTCGAAAGACTAGTGGAAGGCCGTGTTATGTACCGGCTGTATACTCCGGTTAACGCGAATGAGCCAAGGCCGATGATCCTCTTCCTGCATGGCGGCGGAAATGGCGGATATGAAGATGGACCCGGCGCACGTGATAATGAGAAACAGCTGATGGCGGATTATGGCCCTGTCAATTTCGCCGAGGATTATCCGGACATCTATGTTATGGCTCCGATGTGCGTCGAAGACAGGGACATGTTCAAAAATATGAAAATGAACGCACGCTTCTCAGAAAGCGATTTCTCAAACGATCCCAGATACGGATGGTCCAGATATTATCTTGGGCTCGTCTGTGATATCATCCGGAGAATGGTGAAGGAAGGGAAAGTCGATCCCAAGCGCATTTATGTCACAGGAATGTCAATGGGCGGCGCGGGCACAGTCCGTATGATGTCTGTTGGTTCAGATCTTTTTGCCGCCGCAGTTCCCGTATGCCCTTCCATGACTCCGGAAACCTTTGAGATCCTCAAGTCGATACGCAGACCTGTTTGGGTTACTTCTGCGTATATCGATCACTCACTTTACAGGCATAAATATCTTGTCGATGCAGTCATGAACATGAGGGATCATGGCAACAGGGAAGCCCATCTGACTCTGTTTTCTCCTGAGGAACTGGAGAAATATGATATTTCTATCACTCCGAGTTTGAAGAAAGGGGAGAATTACGCTGACCTCTTCCATCAGAACCATTGGAGCTGGGTACCTACATACAAAAATGAATACGGTATCATGTCCTGGCTGCTGAATCAGACGAAGGAAGATTAAGAATAATATCTGTAAAGGGAGGGCTTGTAAGCAGCCCTCTCTTTTTATATTTACTCATTTACCTGCAATTTTTCTTTGTCGCTTGTTTGGGGTATAATATCAAAAACAGCAGGTTGGATTCAGATGACCATTAAACTGACAGATTCGGGATTGAAGAAATCTCTTCAGAAAGATGGACGGATGCAGATGTATTTCCTTGCGGGGAATGATGCATTCCTGATTTCCGCATGCAAAAAAACGATTCAGTCTGATGTGGGCGGGGAATTTGTTTCACTTGATTTCCAGACTGCTTTAGATGAAGAAGTTGCAGGTCATCTGGCGACATATTCTTTTGAGCCTAAAACACTGATACTGGAGAATTTCAAACCTGCCGCATATACAGAAGAGAAACGCGCGTTTTATACGGATTACTTATCCGATCTGCCATATACGCTTACTGTTATCGTGACTCTCCTTGCAGAAGACAGTTACGGAAAGTTCAGCATTCCGAAAGCGGCTGAAGCATTCTGCTCGCTTTGTCCCCGTTCTGCCCTTGTAACCTGTATAAAGAAGGAGGGTGGTGATCTGATCCGGTACGTTGATTCTCTGGCAAGAAGACTTGGTTGTACTTTGGATTACGGCGCAGCGGACAGAATCATTCAGCTCTGCGGTGATGATCTTCTGCAGATTTCAAGTCAGATGGAGATCATGGCTGCGGCCAGCAATTATGGAAGGATCACTGTGGAAATTGCTGAGCAGATGTGTCCAAAAACAACGGAAGAAGGCGTTTTTGACCTTGTCCGTGCGATGGAGAGAGGCAGAACCGCGGAAGCGGTCAGGATACTCTATGAAATGATCGAAAAGGAACCCGACTACAGCAATATTCTGGCTGTGATCTCGGGCTCGTTCGTAAATATAGCAAGGGCAAAAGCTGCAGTTGCTAGACGTATCAGCCGTGATGAGGTCGAAACAGTTTTCGGGTACAAGAAAAACGATAAAGCCCTGTCTATTGCTTTTGACCGTACTTCCAGATACAGCGATTACCAGATTTCTGCTATTCTTGATTGCCTTTATCAGACTGACAGAAGATTGAAGAAAAATGCCGGGGATAAAATGGTGATCCTGGAACAGGGACTCGTCCGGCTTGCGATGCTTGTTTCCGGGAGGGAAAGAGTTTGATCCGTATCAAGGAAGCGGTCGTTGTCGAAGGTAAATATGACCGGATGAAGCTGAATACTGTTTTGGACGCACCGATCATCGAGACCGGCGGCTTTCATGTTATGAAAGACCACGAACTGAGCAGGATGATCAGGAATTTTGCCGATACCGTAGGCATAGTCATTCTGACTGACAGCGATCATGCGGGGCATAAACTCCGTTCTTATCTCCATGAACTTTGTTCCACCGGCAGGGTTTATGACGCGTATATTCCTGTAGTTCCCGGAAAGGAAGCCAGAAAATCCCATCCCGGCGCAGAGGGTATCCTTGGAGTAGAAGGAATCGAAGCGGATATCATTCTGGAGGCTGTACTTAATGCGGTATCGCCGTGTTCCGGAACCGACGATCCCGTCACGGCTTCCGAATGGTTTTCAGCGGGTCTTTCCGGCTGTGCGAACAGTGCGCAGAGAAGAGCGAATGTCCTTCGGAAACATGGGCTTCCTTCTTCTTTGTCCAATAAACAGGCGCTTCGTTATCTGAATGCTGTTCCTGGTCCAGCGGTTCTCAGAGAGGAACTTGAACAACTTGGGAAGTATTGAATTGTTCATATCATATCTTGCTGCACATAATAATATTTCTTTGCCTGTATCAGACGTCTGCTGTATGTAAGCATTGACTGAAATCTTTTCTATTATGGCCTGGCTCTATCGTCTTGGTTGGTTCTGTTCCATAATAGTTTGTGTAAATCAAAAGGAGTTTATAATTTTGAGATCCAGTTACTTTAATCGCATCTTTGCGATTCTCTTATGTGTCTCATTGCTGTGCGGACTTTGTTCGTGCGGGTCCGGTTCAAGCGCTTCGGAAAGGGATAACAGCAATACTTCAAACGTAAATGAAGTGATTGAATCCGGGATAGCGGCGTCAGAAAACGTAAATGACGCTGATTCAGGAAATGAATCTGAGGCAGGTACCTCTGCTGATTCCGATGAACAGGAAACCGATGATATAACCGAACCCGTCGATTCTGCTGGTACCAATGATCAGGAAGTCGATGTGGAATCTGAATCTGGTAATTCTGCTGATTCCAATGATCAGGAAGTGGATGTTGACCTCACTGTAATGTCCAGCACAATGGTATTTGCTGAGGTTTCTTCCATGATTCAGGAACCTGATCCATTTATCGGGAAGAGTATTAAAATGGCAGGGCAATTTGCGATATATGAGGATGTTTCAACAGGAAATGTATACTGCGCCTGCATCGTTCAGGATGCCACTGCCTGCTGTCAGAACGGAATAGAATTCGTTCTGGAAGGGGAACCGGAATACCCGTTCGGTTATCCTGAAATCGGAGAGGAAATAACAGTAACAGGAATATTTGATACTTACGAAGAAAACGGATTCTATTACATTACGCTGAGAGATGCGCATCTTCTCTGATAGAAAATGAATTAAGAAAGCGTCCCGCTTTGTCGGGACGCTTTCTTGTTCGTCGGCACAAAGGCATATTATTTCTGTTAAGTACTTGACTGAATTGGCTGTCAATTATAAACTATTAATTAGAGTAATATGAGGGGAGGGCATTAGCCCTGTTTTTTTGGGTATGAGAAGACTATTAGGCTATTTGCGTGAGTACAAAAAGTACGCCATCATCGCGCCTATTCTCGTTATCGTCGAAGTTTTCTTCGATGTTTATATCCCGCGTGTCATGAGTCTGATCATTGACAAGGGGATCAACGGGGAGAATGGCGCTGATCTTGGATATGTATTCAAAATGGGCGGCGTGATGGTTGCCATGTCAATGGCGGCGATGATTTTTGGAGCACTCTCTGGTCTTATAGCTGCGAAAGCAGCTGCTGGTTTCGTAAAGAACGTCCGTTTGGAGCAGTTTAATAAGATACAGGACTTTTCTTTCGCAAACATAGACCATTTCACAGTCCCTTCGCTTGTCACCCGTCTGACGACGGATATCCGTCAGATCCGTATGGCATTTCTGATGATCATCCGTCAGCTGGTTCGTGCTCCGATCCAGCTTATCATGAGTTTTGTCATGGTAGCGGTGATCAACATCAGGATGTCGGTAATCTTTTTGATTGCTTCGCCGATACTGCTGTACGGCATGCTGAGCGCTCATAAGGCGGCACATCCGCGTTTCCAGATAATGATGGAAAAGATGGATGCGCTGAATGCCGCACTTGAGGAAAACCTTATCGGTATCCGCGTTGTTAAAACATTTGTCCGTGGCGATTATGAGATCGAGAAGTTCTCCGAAGCCAATACAGATGTCCGCGATTCCATGCGGCACGCAGAGAACATTCTGATTACGATCGATCCGTTCTTCCAGCTTGTCATGTACGCATGCATGATTGCGGTTTCCTGGTTCGGCGGAAAAGAAGTGATCAATGAGACGATGACTGTCGGTGAATTCATGAGTTACCTGACATATATCAAGATGGTGCTCTTCTCGCTTTTGAACATCTCGTTCTCTGTCATGCAGGTATTCCTTGCGGATACGTCTATCGGCCGTATTACAGCTATCCTGGATGAGGAAATCGACATTAAGGACGATTCCGCTGATCCTTCGCTGACTCTGGATGACGGTTCCATCGTATTCGAGAATGTTTCGTTCCGCTATAAGAAAGACGCTGAAGAATTTGTGCTCAAGAACGTGGATCTTAACATTAGGTCCGGCGAGACCGTGGGCATCATTGGTCAGACCGGTTCTTCAAAATCCACGCTGGTCAACCTGATTCCTCGGCTATATGAAGTATCAGAAGGCCGCGTTCTAGTCGGTGGACATGACGTTCGCGACTATAAACTCAAAAATCTCCGGGCTGACGTTGCGATGGTACTTCAGAAAAACGTTCTGTTTTCCGGTACTATCGAGGAAAACATCAAATGGGGCGACATGAACGCTTCCCGCGAAGAAGTGATGGAAGCATGCAGATATGCGCAGGCTGATGAATTCATCCGTGCGTTCCCGGATGGTTATGATACTAAGATCGAGCAGGGAGGAGTTAACGTTTCCGGAGGTCAGCGTCAGAGACTTTGCATTGCCCGAGCCCTGCTGAAAAAACCGAAAATTATCATTCTGGATGACAGCACAAGCGCTGTCGATACCGATACCGACCGCAAGATCCAGATCGCGCTGAAGGAAAAGCTCGCTGGGATGACGACATTGATCATTGCACAGCGAGTAGCTTCTGTAATGAACGCGGATAAGATCCTGGTCATGGAGGATGGTAAGATTGTTGAATCCGGAACACATGAGGAACTGCTTAAGAGCAGTGATAGTTACCGTGATCTCTATCAGAGTCAGATGCAGGGGGTGAAGGCGTAATGGCAGAACGTAATTATCGTCCGAAACGCACTGCGCGGCCGGAAAATGTCAAGGGAACTATCTGGCGGTTGTTCCGCTTTATGTCTCCGTATAAAGTCCATCTCATTGTTGTGGTGATTGCTGTCATTGTAACTGCACTTACCAACGTGGCGTCCAGTTACTTTTTTGAACCGATCATCAACGATTATGTCGTGCCCTACATTGGTCAGAAGGATGTGAACCTTACCAAGTTTGCGCTTATGCTTGGCATGATGGCTGCCATCTATATAACGGCGGTTTTATCCAGTTACCTGTACCGCTGGATCATGAGCAAAGTTGCAACCGGAGTACTTTCCAATATGCGGCATGATTTGTTCGTAAAGCTTCAGACTCTTCCGATGAAGTATTATGACTCCCAGACCCATGGCGAGATCATGACCCGCTTTACCAGCGATGTTGATACTATGCGTATGCTGGTCTCGGATACATTCCCTCAGGTTGTCAACACGATCGTCCAGGTTGCTGGCATCATTGTCATGATGTTTATCCTTGATTGGCGTCTGTCTATCGTCAACATTCTCATGCTGGCGATCATCATGTATGTGACGTATTTTCTGAGCACACATGGCAGACATTACTTCAAGGATCTGCAGACGAACTTATCCAACCTTAACGGCTATATCGAGGAGATTTTCTCCGGTCAGAAGGTCGTCAAAGCGTTCCTTCATGAGGACGTTACCAAGGCAGAGTTTGAGGAGATCATTCTGAAACTGGAAGATTCCGACGTCAAGACCGGCGGTTACGGAAATATCATGATGCCGGTCAACGCGAACCTCGCTTATGTTGCTTATGCATTGATGGCCTGCATTGGTGCATCCTTCTGTATCAACGGGACTCAGACCATCGGTGCTGTTGCAGCTTTCCTGCTTTATGCACGTCAGATTTCGGGACCTATTTCACGCCTCTCCCAGCAGTTCAACTACGTGATGATGGCTCTAGCTGGAGCGGAACGTGTTTTTGCCCTGATTGACTCTTCTCCGGAACCGGATGAAGGCGACGTCGAGCTTGTTTTCGCGGAATTGGCTGAAGACGGTTCCCTCAGGGAGACGGACCACAGAACTAATCTCTGGGCATGGAAAGATCCCGAGAACGGGAATGCGCTGTCTCAGGTCCGTGGCGACGTACGATTCAATAATGTCGTGTTCTCCTATGTGGAAGGGAAAGTCGTTCTTGATGGGATCAGTTTTTACGCGAAACCCGGACAGAAGATTGCTTTTGTCGGATCCACTGGCGCCGGAAAGACCACGATCACAAACCTGATCACCAGGTTCTATGATATCCAGGAAGGCACCATTACATATGACGGCTTCGATATCAAGCGGATCAAGAAGGACTCACTGAGATCTTCCATTGGCATGGTGCTTCAGGAGACGAATCTGTTCAGCGGTACCGTTATGGAAAACATCCGCTACGGCCGTCTGGATGCCACAGATGAGGAATGCATCGCGGCTGCGAAACTTGCAAATGCCGACAGTTTTATCCACAGGCTGCCGGAAGGCTACCAGACAATGCTGACCGCAAACGGCGCAAACCTTTCACAGGGTCAGCGTCAGCTCCTTAACATCGCCCGTACAGCGGTTGCGTCGCCTCCGGTCCTCGTTCTGGATGAAGCAACGAGTTCCATTGATACCCGTACGGAAAAACTGATTGAGCAGGGCATGGATCAGATCATGCAGGGGCGTACAGTGTTCACCATCGCTCACCGTCTTTCCACTGTTCAGCGTTCCAATGCAATCATGGTTATCGAGCATGGTCATATTATTGAGCGCGGAACCCATGATGAGCTGATCGCCCAGAAGGGAAGATACTATCAGTTGTATACTGGTACTCTGGAACTGGAATAAGTAATATCCGAATGATTTCAAAAAAAGACTGCACGGAGAACCGTGCAGTCTTTTTTCTCCAGGATGGTGAAACTGTTGATATTGCGGCATGTTCGGCAGGGGTTGTATTATTACATTAACAGGATAGTCGAATCAGGAATGAGGTATGAGATGAGTAAGGTCACTGTATTTGGCAGTTTTGTTGTGGACCTGATGGCCAGAACGCCGCACCTACCTGTCCCAGGTGAGACAGTCAAAGGTTCTATGTTTCGTATGGGACCGGGCGGGAAAGGATTCAATCAGGCTGTTGCGGCACACAAAGCGGGAGCTGACGTCACAGTTGTAACGAAATTGGGCAGGGATTCCTTTTCCGAGGTTGCGCTAGGGGCAATGACCGAGCTTGATATGGATAAGTCCGGGATCCTTTATTCGGAGGAATTACCTACCGGGTGTGCTCTTATCTCGGTAGACGAGACCAGCGGACAGAATGAGATCGTAATCGTGCCTGGTGCATTGAACACTTTCTCAAAGGAAGAGACAGACGCCTTGACTGATTTATTGGGCAGATCAGAATATGTTCTGCTTCAGTTGGAAGTCAATCAGGATGCGAATGAACGTGTCGCGGAACTTGCCGTCATGTCGGGTTGTAAAGTAATTCTGAACAGTGCGCCATATGCTCCTGTAACGGATTCGTTTCTTGCTAAATGCGCGATCGTGACACCAAATGAAACGGAAGCTGAGGCTCTGACAGGAGTCCATGTGGAAACAGAAGAGGATGCGGTTCGAGCGGCACAGTACTTTCATCAGCGGGGCGTATCCACTGTTCTGATTACTATGGGTTCAAAAGGCGTTTTTTATTCGGATGGAACATGCTCAGAGACCTTACCGGCTTTCCACGTTGATGCAGTAGATACAACGGGAGCCGGAGACGCTTTTAACGGAGGATTGCTTGCAGCGCTTGCCGAGCAAAAATCATTGCGGGAAGCGATTAGATTCGGGCAGGGTACAGCTGCATTGTCTGTGCAGAAAATCGGTACTACGCCCGCCATGCCGACCAGGGCGGAGATCGATGACTTTCTTCGATCAAGGGAATGATCTATGGACAGGGGAATACTGCATTGTGACTGCAACAGTTATTTTGCCAGCGTAGAAGTTCTGATGAATCCGGAATTGCGAGGCAAACCTGTTGCCGTAGCCGGAGATCCGGAGAGCAGACACGGAATCGTTGTCGCTGCCAGCCTTGAGGCCAAGAAATATGGCATCCGCACTACGGATACTGTTTATCAGGCTCGGAAAAAATGTCCCGATGTCATATTTGTTCCTCCTCGTCATCACCTGTATTCTGAGATCTCCAGAGATATCAATCAGATCTACCTTGAGTATACGGATCTTGTTGAGCCTTTCAGTGTGGATGAGTCATTTATTGATCTGACCGGTACGATCCGTTATCAGAGAGGAGAATTCGTTTCAGTTGCCGATGAGCTGAGAAAACGTATTCGTGAGGAAATCGGGATTACCATCTCTGTCGGAGCAAGTTTCAATAAAGTGTTCGCAAAACTTGCCAGTGACATGAAAAAACCGGACGCCACGACATATATTCCGAGGGAAAGAATGGAAAGTATTGTCTGGCCTTTGCCTGTTACGGATCTGCTTTTTGTCGGGAAAAGAACTGGGGAAGCCCTGCAAAGACTCGGTATTCTGACGATCGGAGACGCTGCCCGCCAGGATCGTTCTTTCCTTGTTGACAGACTCGGCAAGCACGGAGGTATGATCTGGGACTATGCGAACGGAAACGACCAGGAACCTGTACGTTCCTATTATGAGGAACGTGAGGTAAAGTCTGTCAGTAACAGCTGCACATATCCGAAAGATCTGATGACATTGGATGAAATCTCCGACGGCGTATATATCTTATCGGATTCTGTAGCTTCCAGGCTTCGTAAAGCTGGGAAAAAAGGGTACACGATTCAGATTCAGCTGAAAGACAGCGGTTTTCATACAATCTCAAGACAAAAGGCCCTGTCGGTGCCGACACATCTGAGGAAAGAAATCGCTGAAGTGTCCATGGACCTTATTCGCTCAAACTGGAATCCTGGTACTCCTATCAGACTGATTTCAGTCGGATGTACGGATCTGGTGGACAGTGAGGAGTCCGGGACACAACTGTCTTTGTTCGAAGATCGGACAAGCTGGGACAGAGAAAAACAGGAAAAGCTGGAGTCCACAGTTGACCAGATCAGAAATAAACTTGGGAAAAGCAGTATCAGTTTTGGCCTGGATGCAAAAGCATCGTATGGGAAAACTAATGGCAAACAGAAATAAACGGATATAAAGAAAAGGAATTTGTGATATGTCTTTCTTTGCTGTAGACCCTAATGAGTTGGCTGGTACTCCCGATATCGTTCTCGTTACGGGAGATGCCTATGTCGATCATCCCTCCTTTGGGATCTCTGTGATTGGACATATTCTGGAAGCGCATGGCTATACGCTGGGTATCATTCCAAGACCGGATATGAATGATCCGGATTGTATGAAGACTTTCGGCAGACCGAAGATCGGATTTTTTATCAATTCGGGTAATATGGATTCCATGGTCAACAATTACACTGTTGCCAAGCATAAACGCCGTGAAGATCTTTATGCCCCGAACGGTGTTTATGGCGGAAGACCAGACTATGCGCTGATTGCTTACAGCAGAAAAATCAAGGCAACCTATCCGGATTGTCCTGTGATCGCCGGCGGTCTTGAAGCAAGCCTTCGCAGACTCGGACATTACGATTACTGGTCTGATTCTGTAAAGAAATCCGTTCTGCTGGACAGCGGAGCCGATATCCTTTGCTGGGGAATGGGTGAACGTTCGGATCTTGCGATTGCAGATGCTCTCAGGGACGGGACTCCTGTCGAGGAGATCACCTGGGTACGGGGAACTGTCTGGAAAAAGAAGGGAAGTGTCCCACCGGATGAAGCAGTTATTCTTCCCGCATATGAAGATATTTGTAAGGACAAAAAGAAATATGCCAGAAGTTTTATGCTTCAGTATCAGAACTGCGATGCTTTTGCGGGAAAGCAACTGGCTGAGAGATACGTTCATGATGACTGTTTTGTCGTGGTAAATCCGGCGCAGTATCCTCTAACTACAGCGGAGATGGACGCCGTATACGATCTCCCTTATGAAAGGACTTATCATCCAATGTATGAGTCCCAGGGCGGAGTTCCTGCGATTCAGGAGGTTAAGTTTTCTTTGGCATCCTGCCGAGGATGTTTTGGAGGCTGCAGTTTTTGTGCTTTGACTTTCCATCAGGGAAGAACCATCTCCTCTCGAAGTCATGATAGTCTGATTCGTGAAGCGGAATTGCTTACTACGTTTCCGGATTTTAAAGGATACATTCACGACGTCGGCGGCCCGACCGCAAATTTCCGTCATCCATCCTGTCAGAAACAGATGAAGTATGGAGTATGTCCGAATCGGGAATGCCTTGGTCAGGATCCGTGCCCTAATCTGGAAGCGGATCATTCAGACTATATTGAACTCCTGAGAAAACTCAGGGCGATACCGAAGGTCAAGAAAGTATTCATCCGGAGCGGTATCCGGTTCGACTATATCGAGCAGGCAAAAGACGGGGATGATTTTATGGAAGAACTCGTCCGGTATCATGTATCAGGACAGTTGAAGGTAGCGCCTGAGCATGTGGCCGATCATGTCCTCGCTTTGATGGGAAAACCGAAACATGAAGTATATATGCGGTTTCGTTCCAAATACGAAAAACTGAACAAAAAGTTTGGAATGGATCAGTATCTTGTTCCATATTTCATTTCATCTCACCCTGGGTGTACACTTGACGATGCAATAGCTCTTGCGGAGTTTTTCCGTGACGAGCATTGTTCTCCGGAACAGGTACAGGATTTCTATCCTACGCCGGGCACGTTATCGACGTGTATGTATTATACCGGCCTGGATCCGCGAAACATGAAGCCTATATATATACCCAAGGATCCGAGGGAAAAAGAACTTCAGCGTGCGCTTATGCAGTATCGGATTCCGCAGAATGCCGGTAAAGTCAGAGAGGCTTTACGTAAAGCAGGAAGATTTGATCTGATAGGAAATGGACCGAAATGTCTCGTCGCTAAAGAGGCAGATTCAGCCGGGAATATGAAGAGAGGATCGGAGAAGCAGGCAAAGAACACAAAATCCAGAAAAAACGAAAGTAAAAAAGGAGAACATGCAAGGAAAAAGAAGTTCGGAAGAGAAGTCAAATAGCAAATAATCTGCGTAAAGCGAAACAACTTTACACATCTGGCAATGTTCACTTATGGCATTTTTCAGCAAAGACCGGAGCAAATACAATGGCAAAGATCAAAAAAACACTTTCTCTTAATTCACGTTGTGCAGCGATGTTCGCAGCTTATTATGCTCTGCTTTATCCAGGGGCGATGATGCTCCCTACTTGTATGATAATGCTGGGCTATGACAGTTCTCTGATTGCTGTCATGTCTTCTATTTCCGGGGCGATTTCTTTACTTTTGCGTCCCTTATTTGGAATGCTTACCGACAGGGGGCATTGCCGAAAACTATGCCTGTTGTTTTCCTTTAGTATGGCTATCGGTACGGCTTTATTCTTCTTTTCACCTGTTCACGATCTTTTACACGCAGTGCTTTTTGCGGTATTTGAAAGTACTTCGGTTGCCTGCTGTATCGATTTGGTTGATTCCTGGGCGCTGAAATTGGTCAAACAGACCGGGGAAGTGGATTACGGAAAAGTGCGTGCTTTTGGTTCCGGATCTTTTGCTGTTACAGGACTGATTTATGGATGGATCGTTTCCAAAACGGGTATTGTGATCGTACCCTATACGATCATAGCGTTGATCATTCTGTTCCTCGTTTTTGTTTTCTCTGTACCGGATCCTGAAGCGGGCGGTGAGGATGATGAGAAAACGAATCTGAAGGATGGCTTCCGGTTGCTGAAGGGAGAACGATTCCGTTCATTTGTGTTTTTTTACGCTTTGGCTAGTGTTACGTATATTTTTACGGATTCCTATATTACGGTTCTGATTCTGGAACGCGGTGGAACAACAGCGCATACCGGATTGAATGACTTTATTGCGGCAATGCTGGAATTCATTTTCCTGCATTATTATACGAGGGTTGCTGATCGTATCGGTACAGACCGGACCGTTTGGATCGGAATGATCGGTTTCTTCATTAAGGCTAGTCTTGCCGCCGTAATGTCGAAACCGTCCTTGATCATTCTTGCCTGCACGACACAACTTATTTCTTATTGTTTCTTTCTCCCATCGAGGATGCGCTTTGTTGAGGAAAATGTGGAGCAGCATGAGATGGGATCTGCTTTGTTTGTATCTTCTTTTGTCACCTCAGTCATCAGCACGTTCATTGCTAATCCGATTGCAAGCCGATTGATCCCCGTATTCGGAACCGGTCGTGCCATGCTCTTCTTCAGTCTTCCCGCACTTGTGTCGGGAATAGGATTTATTGTTGTCACCCGAATGTTGAATCAAAGGAGTGAATAATGGAGATTCATCTTGTCCGTAATGACATCACAAAGATGGCTGTGGACGCAATTCTGAACCCCACTAACACTTATCTGTATGGGGATTCGGGTATTGACGGACTGGTCCATAGAGCCGGAGGGACGAGACTTGATGATCTGTGCAGGTCCATCGGTAGGGTTCCTATCGGAGAGGCGGTCATTACGGATGCCTTTGGTTTGCCCTGTAAAAAGATCGTTCATGCTCCAACGGTACGCTGGAGGGGAGGATATTCGGGAGAGGAGATCCTGCTCAGAAAGATCTATGAAACAGCTTTGCAGCGCGCCTATGATGATCCTGAGATCCATACTTTTGCCGTTCCTATTCTGGGAAGCGGTAATTACCGTTGCCCAATGAATGTTGCTTTCCGTATTGCGGATGAGTCTCTGAAACAGTTTCAGAACAAGGTACGAAGGGATCACAGATATTTTCTTGTATATCTGGTTTTATACTCTAAATCATCGATGAAAACGCTCAGAGACACGCTCAGGATGATGATAGATGAACTTATTGATGACAGTTACGCGGAAGAACATCCCAATAGTTTTAAGGTTGTTGATGAATCCAATCGTTCTGCTGATGATCTGTATCAGGCATTACTGAAGAGCCGCAGTGAAGAGTTCATGAAGGGGTATAATACTCTAGACGAAAAACTTAATTTGCAGGGGGCTCCGTTCAGTTCTGTGCTTAAGAAATATATCGATAATTCCGGAAGGAAACCTTCGGAGATCTATTCAGAGGCTCAGATTACGAAATCCCATTTCAGCAAAATGAAAAAAGAGAATTATAATATTCAGAAGAAGACGGTCCTGGATCTCGCAGTTGCTTTGCATCTTGATATCGATAATACCGACGATCTCCTTGCTGCTGCGGGATATGTCCTGACGGATAACAATGTCAGAGATATCATCTACGCCTATCATATTCGGCATGGTCTTTATGATCTTGATCGAATCAGAGATGAAGTTTACGAGCGGACAGGAACTGTTTAATTCATTGGTTTTTGCCTGATTTTGGGTATTCCCAATTATTTATATTATTTGGAGGAGTGGGTGTGAAAAGACCGAAGATACTTGTCGTGGGCAGTTTTGTTATGGATCAGATTGCGACTACTGCGGTTTTCCCGCGAGAGGGTCAGACTGTTCTTGGAAATTCCTTTCATAAAGCCCCGGGAGGCAAAGGGGCCAATCAGGCGGTACAGGCGTCCCGGCTCGGCGCTGATGTTACGATGATCGGGAAATTGGGGAGGGACTCTAACGGGCAGGAGATGCTGGATACACTCCGGGCTGCAGGCGTTTATACTGATCATGTTATATATGATGATGAATGCGCTTCCGGATGTGCGGTAATCATTCTGGAAGAAGAACCCGGGAAAGCTACAAAAAATCGGATCATAGTAATATCCGGCTCGAATATGACAATCAAACCGGAAGAGGTGGAATTCCTCAAGGACTCTATTGGCAGCTATGATCTTGTTATGATGCAGCTGGAAATACCTATGAAAATCAATGAGCAGATTGCTCGTCTTGCAAGCGAGGCAGGAGTTCCGACTATGCTCAATTCTGCGCCAAGTGCGCCATTGTCAGACGGTTTTTTGGCCGATCTCACTTTTATTTCCCCGAATGAGCATGAAGCATCAGACCTTACCGGGATTCCGATTTCTCATACCGATGATGGTATCGATATGTTTGCGGTAAGATCTGCCTGTGAAGCGCTGAGGGCAAAAGGAGTCCGCAATGTTCTGATTACGCTTGGTTCCGGAGGTGCAGCTCTGCTGAATGATGACGGATTCTATATCAGCCCCTGCTGTGAAGGAATTGACGTTGTTGACCCAACTGCTGCCGGTGACTCTTTTGTTGGAGCTTTTTGCACGTCCGTGTGCGCAGGTTTGCCATTTGATAAAGCGTTGAGTTTCGCAAATCATACCGCTGCGTTGACTGTGACAAAACTTGGAGCAATGCCATCACTGCCGCTGATCAGTGAGGTGAAAGAATTTATGACCAAACGGGGAACCTGGATCTCTGATTTGGATATTCTGGAGGGCAGACAATGAATGAGAATCTGACAAATACTCTGAATCATTTTCTTGATTGTGTCCGGTCGGAGACGGAAATCATAACCCGTGATTTAGATCTGGAAGCTCTGGAGAGGGCAAAAGAATTGATTCAGAAAGCAGAAGCATCCGGTAATCGTGTTCATGTCTCCGGTGTCGGGAAACCAGGTCATCTGGCAGGTTATATTGCATCTCTTCTGTCATCAACGGGAACTCCTTCTTACTTTCTTCACGGAACAGAGGCAGTCCATGGGAGCAGTGGGCAGATTGTTCCCGGCGATGTAGTAATTTTCATATCTAACAGCGGAAAGACTGCAGAAATGATGGCGTCTGTTTCTGCTGTTATCGATAATGGAGCGAAAGTAATCGGTGTATCCGGAAATCCTGATTCCTGGCTTGCGAAACACTCGGATATTCATCTGTTGGCTCATGTCGACGACGAAGGAGGCCCATTGAACAGAGCACCGAGGACTTCAATACTGGCTGAGAGCATAGTCCTTCAGGCTCTTTCCGTTCTGCTCCAGGCGGATAAAGATATAGACGCGCATCAATATGTTAAATGGCATCCGGGTGGATCGCTTGGGGTGCTTCGTGAAAATGAGAAATAGGAGATACCGGTCATGGAAGAATATGTTGCATCAGATCTGAATAATATATTTTTGAAACGGCCTTATAAGACGGAACGAATTTCATCATATGACCGCTCTGGCGGAAATGATGACTGGATCTTGCTTCAACCGGGAGAAGAGGTCTGTTTTGCTGAAATAGACGGTCCTGCAGTGGTTACGCATTTCTGGTGCACCTATGGTAACAAACCCTTGGGTGATACTTCTGGGGTCATAGGCCATGAGCCCTTCAATCTTCGGAAGATCGTTCTGAAAATGTTTTGGGATGATGAAACTGTTCCCAGTGTTGAAGTCCCCCTTGGCGATTTTTTTGGGAACGTAGACGGTTATTCAAAACAATTCCGCAGTGAACCGATACAGGCTGCTTGTCAGGACGGAATGGCTGGGAGTTGTTGGTTTCCCATGCCGTTCAGACAGAAAGCACGTTTTTTGCTGAAGAATGAGTGCTCCAATCTCCTCGTTTTCTATTTTTATGTTGATTATGAGAGAGTGGATTCTCTTCCCGCTGAAAGTCTGTATTTCCATGCCAACTGGAGAAGAGAACTGCTGACTGAAGGAAAATCCGAAGAGGGCTATGCTTCTCATTCCGAATGGGAGTTCGGCAACCCGACGGATAAGAATACTGATGGTAAGAATAATTATGTGATTCTTGACACAATTGGAAGCGGTCACTATGCGGGATGTCTCTTAAATATCGTCAACTGTAATAAAACTTCCGAGTGGGACTGGTACGGAGAAGGAGACGATATGATTTTTATTGACGGCGAATCATGGCCGCCCAGGCTCCATGGTACGGGGATGGAAGATTATTTCAGTACTGCATGGTCTCCGACTCAATCATTCGAGGGCCTGTGGAATGGTGCAAATGTATCCAAGGCAGATGATAATTACAAAGGCAACGTGTCGTATTATCGTTTTCATATCAAAGACCCTGTTATCTTTGATTCTTCTATCCGAGTCACGATTGAGCATGGTCATAATAATAACCGAAGTGACAGTTATACTTCTGTCGCTTATTGGTATCAGAATGAGCCTCATTGCCCACAGGAACCTCTTCCTGATGTAAAAGACCGGCTTCCGCTTGATGAAAATGCTTTGAAATGGGGAAGGGGAATCAAGCCCATTGAACTATCAGGGAATATTGAATGACTTCGTATCCGCAGGTTTTTATCAGCAGTTTTTCTACTCAACATGTCATGTGTCTATACTTGATTCCACATGTGTGAGAAGATAGGAATTGGAGGATTGGTGGAATGAATATTATCGAAGAGTCTATCTCTGTTGTAATGGATTCTGACCCGGAAGTCGGACGATCTATTCAGAACGAGTTGGAGAGGCAGCGTCATACGATAGAATTGATTGCTTCGGAGAATATCGTTTCTCCAGCGGTTCTTTCAGCTGTTGGCAGTATACTGACGAACAAATACGCAGAAGGATATCCTGCCAGAAGATATTACGGCGGATGTGAGCATGTGGACAGGATAGAAGCACTTGCAATCGAACGAGCGAAAGAATTGTTCGGAGCGGAACATGCTAATGTTCAGCCTCACTCCGGTGCTCAGGCAAATCTAGCCGCTTATGCAGCTGTTCTCAATCCAGGTGATAAAGTGCTGGGTATGAGTCTGGCCGCGGGCGGTCACCTGACCCATGGTTCATCAGTCAACGCCTCGGGAAAACTTTATGATTTTGCAGCTTACGGTACGGATCCCCGGACAGGTCTGATCGATTATGATGGACTTGAAGAGTCAGTACGTGCTTTTCGCCCTAAACTGGTTGTTGCAGGTGCGAGTGCATACCCGAGGATCATAGATTTCAGGCGAATTGCTTCCATAGCTCATGAAAACGGAGCTTTATGCCTTGTGGATATGGCTCATATTGCGGGCCTTGTTATCTCTGGTGATCATCCGTCACCTGTTCCATATGCGGATATCGTAACAACTACCACCCATAAAACCCTGCGCGGACCGCGTGGCGGTATGATACTGTGTAAAAAAGAACTGGCTAAAAAAATCGATTCTGCTATTTTCCCCGGAAATCAGGGTGGACCATTGGAACATGTTATCGCAGGAAAAGCGGTCTGTTTTCATGAAGCAATGAAACCGGAGTTCTGTGAGTACCAGCATCGTATCGTGCGCAATTCCAAAGCGCTTGCCGAAGCTTTGCTTTCCTATGGATTTGATCTCGTGACCGGTGGTACGGATAATCATCTCTCTCTGATCGACCTCAGACCTATGGGTGTGACCGGTGCAGAGATGCAGAAACGACTTGACACCGTTTACATCACTGCGAATAAAAATGCTATTCCCGATGATCCTCAGAAACCGACTGTGACGAGTGGGTTACGTGTCGGAACTCCTGCAGTTACATCCAGGGGATTTACGGAAGAGGATATGAAAACTATTGCTGAACTGCTTTATCTTACTGCTACGGATTATGATTCAAAGCGGAATGAAATAGCTGAAAAGGCTTTTTCTCTTTGCGAATCTCATCCGATCTACCGCTGATGTTTGTTAGCAGAGTTTAAATGAAAAACTCCCGTGGCGGAAAGATCCGCTTCGGGAGTTTTTGATTGAATAGTTCAGTTGTCTTTTATATCCGATTCATCCGTATCAGGCAATTTGGTCGCTTCAATCGTGTCGATATGATGGTCGGCGATGGACAGGATTCGGAAATGATAACCAAGAGCATCCAGTTCAGGATGTTCGTCTTCATCGGGGATTTCTCCGAGAATACTCGTCAGGAATCCGCCAATCGTATCGTAATCCTCGCTTTCTTCCGGAAGAGCGATATCCAGTTCTTCTGCAACTTCTTCCAGGTCAGCTGTTCCGTCCAGTGTGTAGACGCCTTCGGATTTGAGACTGATATCTTCTTCTTCATCGTCATATTCGTCTTCGATATCGCCGACGATCGATTCAAGAATATCTTCCATTGTGACAATGCCTTCGGTTCCGCCATACTCATCGATAACGACAGCAAGCTGGGTCTTCTCCAGCCTCATTTTTTCGAACGCCGTCTTGACGGGCATACTCTCGGGCACATAGAGGACCTCACGGATGAAGTCTTTGAGTTTATAGTTCTTTTTCGTGTTCTGAGTGATTACAAGCAGGTCTTTAACATGGATCATGCCCACGATCTTATCAACGCTTTTTTCACATACTGGTAACCGGCTGTGGCCTTCTTCAAGAGCAAGTGAAATAACTTTGGAAATGTCATCATCGATGTCGACCGTGACGAGCTCGGTCCTATGAGTCATGATGTCAGTAACTTCAGTATCGCCGAGGTCGAAGATGTTATGGATCATCTCGCTCTCATCTTCTTCA
>CAMKDB010000012.1 GCA_946411155.1 uncultured Faecalibacterium sp. | reverse complement strand
CAACGAAGAGTTGGCGCTGCTCTCTAAAGAAGCGGCCGCCGATCATGCGCTTGTCGCGGGCGATCTCGCCCCCACCGGTCTGTTCGCTGTCCCGCTGGGAGACGCCACTTTTGACGAACTGGTAGAGATCTACTCAGAGCAGATCGTAGGTCTGGAACGTGCCGGAGTCGACCTTTATGTCATCGAGACCATGATGACGGTCTCGGACGCACGTGCCGCCCTTACTGCAGTCCGCAACAGGACAGACAAACCGGTCATCGTCTCTTTCACCTGCGATGAAAACGGGAAAACCATCACCGGAAGCGATGCGGAAGCCGCCCTGGTCATACTGCAGTCCATGGGCGCTTCAGCATTCGGTCTGAACTGTTCCGTCGGGCCTGAGGATCTCATTCCCGCTTTCCGCCGTTTGCGGCGTTACGCGCGCATACCGCTTGCGGCGAAGCCGAATGCAGGCAAACCGGAGTATGTGGACGGAAAGACAGTATACCGGTGTGAACCGGAACAATTCGCCGCATGCGTCCCCGAATATGCCGCAAACGGCGTTCAGCTGTACGGCGGATGCTGCGGCACGGACGCCCGCTTCATCCGGGTCCTTCGCGATGCAGTCAGAAAAGAGAAGATGGTTCCGCCTGACCCGCAATGCGCCGGCAAACTCATCTGCGCAACAGAAAAACATGTCTTTGAGGTCGATCCCGCCGCTTCCTGTGGCAGGGTACTCGAACCAGGTGCCGGATTTTCCGACGCTCTCGAAAAAGAGAATGTCTCACCGGATCCGTTCATTTCCGTCCGGCTCCGTACACCCGAAGATGCAGAACTCCTCACGGACGAGATCTACGCGCTGGAAAAGCCTCTTTGCATCGTCTGTGACGATCCCGATGTGTTGGAGCGAATGCTGAAAGCATACAACGGACGTGCGCTTTATGAAGGTTCCCTTCCGGAGGAGATACTCAGCCGCATGCGGGACCGGTACGGGCTGATCACCTGACATCAGAAAAACAAGCCGTCTGAACAGCAAAACTGTCCGGACGGCTTGTTTTTTGTTCATTTTTCAATTTTCGAGATCCCGCCGATCAGTTTGTGCAGCAGCCGGTACAATTCCAGTGCCTCCTGAGGCTCCAGGGGGATACAGGCGCCCATCTTTTCGGGAACGGTTGCCGCTCTGTCACGAAGCGCTTCACCCGATTCTGTGATCCGTACGACGACCACACGCTCATCCTTCTGACTGCGGTGCCGGGTCAGGAGCCCTTTTTTCTCCATGCTTTTCAGCACCGGAGTCAATGTACCGCTGTCCAAAAACAGCCTGTGCCCCAAATCGCGGATACTGATCTCCTTTTCCTCCCAGAGGACCATCATCGCCACATACTGCGTATAGGTAAGACCAAGATCCTCAAGGAGCGGATAGTATCGTTTGATCACCTCACGGGATGCGGCATATAAAGGAAAGCAGAGCTGGCGATCCAGCTTCAGCATTTCATAATCCGCCATCATCAAGCCCTGTGTTCTTCTTCGTATGCCCTGCGGACAGCTTTTGCCAGCTGATCCGCGCAGGACGTGTTCTTGAATCCGCAAAGATTGCCCTTCAGTTTGCTCTCGATTTCGTCCACCGTCATGCCGTCAACCAGAATGGAGATCGCCTTAAGATTGCCGTTGCAACCGCCGTCAAAAGAGACTTTGGATACACGGTCTCCGTCCAGATCGAAATGGATACGGGAAGAACAGACACCCTGTGTCCGATATGTATACTGACTCATTTATTATTTACCTCTGAATTTTGTAATAGTTCAATTTAATTGAACGCAATAAGATTATACTCTGCCAATATGATCTGTCAAGCACAGCGCAGTTCATTCGTTCTGGACCTTATCCACAGAAGCGACCAGATATTTCTGATTGTGGAAAATCAGATCCACCAGCAGCGAGAGATACTTGATCACGATGGCAAACAGCAGGAACGTTCCGGAAAAGCCGGCGGAACTCAGCACCATCGTGGTCGTCCAGCCTGCGACGGGTTTCATGGAAAGATAGATTACCAGAGTATAGACCCCTGCGATCAGGGCGACCGCGAGCATGAAGAATGCGATGAACAGCGACAGGCGGTACGCGGCATCCGTGTAGAGGATCAGCGCGTCCATAGCCTTTCCGACACGGTCATCCACTACGGACCTGAACGGCGTCACCGGCGTATAATCCACGACGGCCGTCTTCAGTCCGCTTGCGGCATACGCCGCTTTTCTGTAAGGGATATAAGAGTTGATGGCATGCAGCCGGTTGACTGCTCTGCGTGACAGGAGATGCATGCCGTCTGTTCCGACTTTCCCTCCGCTGTGACTGAAGCGGTTGAAAATCCGGTAGAAAAGGCGGGATGTGCCCAGCTCCGATCCTTCCGGCATTGCGGTGACGATGTCATACCCTTCCGTGGACCGGCGGAAAGCCTGTTCCACGATGCCTTCCGGCAAACCGGCATGGATGTTGTCGAATTCATACAGATAGTCTCCGATCGCGATGTCAATCCCGGCATTCATCGCCCTCTCGACACCCTGCCGGACACTCAGATTGACCAGTGTCAGCGCAGCACGCATGCCGCTCTGACGGTACTGATCCCGGATATAATCCGCTGTTGCCTGACGGCTGTCGTTCACTGCGACGACCTCATAGTGCTCGAAGACCGATTCCACTTCGTCGCACACTTTTTTCAGAAAAGCCCAACTCTCCTGCGGCGCATCATCAAGATACAGGATGACGGAAACCATGCTTTTTTCTTTGTTCATCGGCAACTCCTATCAGATCAGGTGCGGCTCAGATCCAGAACAGGATCCAGGTCATAGATCGTGTTGATCTTTCCGGACAATACAGTCAGGAAACGCGGATGACCGGAAGATTCCCAGATAACGGTCGGGCGGCTGTCATCCACTTCACTGGCTTTCAGGATCAGTTTGACAGCAAAATGGGAACGTTCATAAGTCAGACGGTAAGGCTCTTTCAGGTATTTCTCCATCAGCCTGTTCATATAACCATACGCAGTCCCCGGCCTTGCGGGGCAGCTGTCGCAGTTCCGGAGGCACTCAGGAGTGCAGGAAGGATTGCGCTGCTGACAGGAAAGTACCGGAAGCTTATCGTAACTCGTCGCGTGAGGCGTAAAACAGACCGATGTGAGGGAATGGTATCTGGAACATCCGAACGGCATCACGGAGAAGAACGGGCCGTCCATCACCGTGATTCCCAGCGGTTTCAGTGCGGGGCTGGGATCGCCGAGAATGATCTCGCAGAGCTCATACTTCGTCGGAAGCGGTTCGAAACCGCCCATATCCAGAACCGCATTGGCAGAGGCATACGTCGCATTCAGCACATAATCCGCAGTGAACGTTTCCCCCGCCGCAGAGACAGAGAACGAATCTCCCTCCCGAACGATCCGGTCCACCATGTGCCAGAAAAGGACGGAAACTGACGGCAGTGCAGCGATCTCCCGCATCAGTCTTTCTCTGATCAGGACAGCGTCAAACGCGTATTCCTCAGTAAGGAATGCCCCGTCCACCACGCCGTCTTCGAAGTATTTCCTCGCGTCGATCTCCTCACAGGGGATCCCGGCAGTCTCACAGAAACGGCGGAACGCCGCTGCATTCGTCCAGCTGAATCTGGCGCTGGTCGCATAGATCTTCGTAAAGGAACGGTTGATACAGTCGCTGTATTCATCGGAAAACTGTCTGAAATAGCCGCCCGCCTGAAGCGCCGTGGACAGAGATCTGGGATAATGGTAGCCCTTATGTACCCTTGCCTGATTGACGAAACTGGCACGGGACATCGCATCGGGGTCTCCTTCGAGGACGACAGTCCTCAGGCCGGCTTCCCCAAAGCGCTTTGCGGCGTAAAGTCCGAACATTCCTGCCCCTATAACGATCCGATCTACATTCATTATTATTCCTGCCGCGCAGACCGCTCTGCCTATCAGTTCACGGTCTGCAGCTCCCTTCTTGTGTGGGTTGCGTGAAACGGGATCCGTCTCAGATTCCTTTTGGGTCATAAGCGCCGACGACTGCGGCAAACAGTATCTTCAGAAGATTCAGATTCCCTCTGAGGGGACTGATCTTCGTTGGTGTCTTTTCTCCTTTCGGATATGCGCGGCGCACGGGAACCTCACACGCCTTCAGTCCCAGCTTTGACCACCGGATACTCAGATAAGCGAGCAGTTCATAACCCGAGAACACATCCCGGAATACAGCTGTCTTTTCGGAAAACAGGTATCCTGCGCTGTGTCCCCTGAAAGCAGACGTCGTGTCCGTGAACCATTGTCCTGCAGCAGCGGAGATCATCGGCGCATGGATCAGTCTCAAAGCCAGAAGCCGCACAGGAGGCGTGTTGACCGCCTCACCGCCCCGAATGAACCGGCTGCCCTGGACGAAATCATATCCTTCGTTCAATTTATCGATAAAGAGCGGAACGCTCTCGATACTGTCTTTGTCATTGCCGTCGATGGTGAGGATTCCCAGATAGCCTCGTTCCCTTGCCAGATGGAATCCCGTACGCAGCTGGGCGCCCTGTTTGCCGAATCCGGTCTTGACGATCAGCGTATTCACACCCAGATCCGCAAGCCGACCGGGTTCCGTACTGCCGTCGGTGCTTCCGCCGTCGCAGATCAGGATATCCGCGATCTCATGGATCCCTGCATCCTTTGCCCGCTGAAGTTCCCGGAGGATCCGTTCTCCTTCATTGAGCACAGGAATACAGAGACAGTAGTCACTTTTCTTTGGAAGAAAGCATTCCGCCTCATAGGAAGGTATACCATCCGCACCGGGAAAACGGATCATAAGAAGACCTCACTCACATACGACAGAACAGATCGGAGCGTCTCCGTATCCGTCTGTTTCATCTCAACGGAAACGTATCCGTCATAATTCTGTTCTCTCAGCAGGTCCGCAAGTTCAGTATGCTCCTGCCGCCGGATCACCGGGACGAGTCCCGGCTCGCTGATGTGCACATGCCCGATCAGGTCGGGGTTGGCAGCGACCGTCTTCAGCGTCTCACACTGGTTGACGATCGTCCCGAAATCCAGATTTACTTTCAGACCGGGAATCCTCCGCGCAAAGCTGAAAGCTTCCCTGGTAGTATTGATAAAGTTTGTTCCGTACATCGGAGGATTTGCTTCAAGTGAAAGGACGCATCCGTGCTTTCCGGCGCTCTCTGCAGCGCGCTCAAAAAACGAGAAAGCATCCTTTTCCGTGCATCCGTCCGGCATGATCCGGTTCCTTGGACAGCCGAACACGAAATTGCATCCTCCCGCTGCCTCGCCGAAGGCAAAAGCCTGTTCCAGATAATCCAGCAGCAGTTCAGCCTGATCCGGCTCAAAAAGGCACTCGGTCCTTCCGTACAGGATCGACTGCATCGAAACGATCCGAAGGCCGTGGTCCTCCCGCAGTTCGGCACTCTTTTTGCGCATTTGTTCTGCGCAGTCGTAGGGTCGGACTGGGAAAAAACGGGTCGGAGCTATCTCCAGTCCGGTACAGCCCGTCTCGGTCATCAATTGATAAACCGTCTCATCCTGATCCTGCTGCCACGCGATATTGGAACAACTCAGCCTCATCGGTTTTCTCCCTTCGTAAAGGCAAGCAGCGCATCCAGGATCTGAGATTTGCTGTAACAGTATCCGTCCGAACCGCCAAACGCTTCAGCATAGATGCTTCTGAGGTCATAGCGGACAGGGCCGGAAGGCAATTCATTCCTGAATGAACCGGAAAAACAGTGTGCATAAATCTCTGCAGCGGAAACAGGTTCACTGGTCAGATTGAGCACATCGATTCCCAGGTCAAGCCCTTTTGAGAGGTCTCTCCACAGCCAGGAGAGATCATAAAACTGGAAAGTGCTTCTGCTGTCCGTAAAATTCAGTGCGCTCCAGTCATTTCTGCAGAAAGCCCCGTAAAGTTCGTCTCTGATATTCCCCTCGGCACAGCAGCGGTATAATCCGTTTGAATCCAGCTGATAACAGTCCGGGATCATCGGAATCTTTTCCGACAGTTCCCTGAATTTTTCTTCCGACAGCATCGTCGGTATTCTGGTCAGTGCATCATATATGAAGTTCTTCTTCAGTCCCGTCCCAAACAGTGCGGGAAGCCGGATCACAAGCGTATCAAATTCCCCTCTGACCAGATCTTCCAGTTCAAGGCGGTTCCGTCCATAAGGATGAAGGCCATCCAGTTCCATCGGACTGTTTTCGTCCTTGCCGCAGGGATCTTTATAGACATCGATCGTACTGATCAGGACGACCTTGCGCGGTCTCATGGCTTTAAGATTGTCATATGCCTGGCGGACTTTCGCGCGGTCAGCCTGCGGAGCCCGGTTTGCCAGATACTTCGCAGCAGTCACTCCAGCATATACGACCAGATCAGGACAGGTCCCGAATGACTCAGAAATGTCCGTGGAATGGTAGCACGCGTCAAAATCATGAGATGCGCGCAGATTGCCGCCGACGAAGCCCGTGCTTCCGACCAGGACTGTACTCATACTCTTTCCCTCTTCGCGTGAGCGTCAAACCATTCCGTGATTTCCCGGAGCCTGCGCAGCCTGTGTTTAGGCTGTCCGCTCCTCGACAGTTCATGATTCTCACCGTGGAAGACCACCATACGCGCTTCCACGCCTTTCGAACGGATATACTGGAACAGCTGTACGCCCTGTTCCAGCGGGCACCGGTAGTCCTGATCCGAATGGATAAACAGGGTCGGCGTCGTGACATTGGAGGCGTACTTCAGCGGCGAGTGATTCCAGAGTTTATCCAGATCGTCATCGATATTGCCTGCCTGCTGATCGGCACAGAACCACTCCCCGATATCAGAAACACCGTAGAAAGAGATCCAGTTGCTGATGCTCCGTTGTGTGGCAGCACAGCAGAATCTTGCTGTATGGCCAATGATCCAGTTGGTCATGAATCCGCCGTAACTGCCTCCGGTCACGCACATGCGTTCCGGATCGATCTGAGGATACTTAGCCATTACAACATCCGTGAAATCCATCAGGTTCTGATATTCCACCGTACCATATCTCCCGCGGATATCAGCGAACGCATCGCCGCGTCCGTCGGACCCGATGGGATTGCAGAACAGAACGAAATAACCTGCGGAAGCCCAGACCTGCATTTCATGGTAGAAGATCGGTCCGTAAGCCGTCTTCGGGCCGCCATGGATATCCAGCACCGCCGGATATGTTTTTTCCGGGTCATAATCGATAGGTCTGAGCACCCATCCCTCGATCATCTCATTGCAGCTGGCAAAAAGCAGGTGTTCCGGCTTCGCCACATATCTTCCTTCCAGATTGGCGGTATTGAAACTGCTGACGCAAACCGGTATCCGTTCTGTCAGCGTGGAAGCATACAGTTCCTGAAGTGCGTCTTCCTTCAGGAGCACAGAAAGGACCTCTCCTTTTTCTTCGCACACGTCGAAATCATCTACCGCACCGTCGATCTCCACAACAGGGAACTCCGTCCCCTGCGCGTCGACTGCGTGAAGAACTGCGTTGCCGCCTCTGGTCTCCGTGAAATAGACTGCTTTTTTCCCGCTCTTCAATGTCCGTGAACCGCCGAGCCTGCAATCCGAACCCGTGGCGTTACCAAGACCGGTGGAGCGCTTCAGAAGCAGTTCTTCCCTGCCGGTCTCCGGGTCGACAAAATACAGATCCGGATCCTGATTGAGTCCGTAGAGCTGCTGGTCGCTCATGGCGAGCACGAGTTTTCCGTCCAGCAGCGCGCTTCCGCTGACAGAGAATTTCTTATCGTTCCGGACCGTCCTGCTTTTACCGGTGTTCCGGTCATAAAGGCACATCACTGATTTGTAATCCGATGTGTAGACTTTCTCTTCGCCGAAATAGAACAGGCGGTCTCCGAGGATCTCATACCCCGACACATCCAATGTTTCCGGTGAGATCCGGGTAGCCGTCAGGGCATTACTGTCAAAGAGGAACAGAGCGGACCTCATTTTGTTGATGAAGCCCATTCCGTTGAACCAGAACGGAACCTCATCACAGACCTCATAATCCTTGTCCTCTTTCTTTTTTTTCGCGTAATCCTCTTTTTCTTCCCTGGAAGCTGCATGCAGATCAGGTTCGTTCGCATCGATCGTTCCGGTGACCACATAGAGTCCGTCCTTCCAAGGCTTCAGGGCGGATGCGCTGAAAGGCAGCTCAAACAGTTTCACTGCTTCACCGCCGTCCAGATACAGCCTGTATACAGGCGTAAACACTTCTCCCGCTTCCTGCCGTTTTTTGTCCGCATCTTCCCGCACCGTGAGCAGGAGCAGTTCGTTGTCGTTATTCCAGACAAACGCGCCTTCCCTGTTCATCGATGTAAGCTGACGGAGCGTTCCGTCACGTCGAAGCCAGATATTGCTCGTATAGGTGTTGTTCTCCGCATCCGCTTTTTTTACCGTGAATGCGGCCTTGCTGCCATCGGGGGAAAAAGATGTTCCGCCGAGAAAATAATAATTCAGCAGGTCCTCCTGCAGGATTGGTCTCATGTTAGCTCCTTTGATCAGAAAGTATAATCGCCCAACTCAGAAAGAGGTTTCTTCAGCTCGTCCGGATGAGCCATCAGCCACTCGAAATACTTCAGGCTGCGGATGAAATAGAAGCCATCCGCGATACGTTCGTCCAGAATGATTGCCATAGGCAGTACCGTACGCGTCTCGCCCGCTTCGTTCTGCTGCTTCTTCATCGTGCCGACAATGACGAAAACAGAGTTCGTCCCGTAGTTGTTCAGGTGATGATAGGAGGCGCCTGCGCCGATGCTTCCCAGATTGGAAAGGAAAACGGAAGTATAGTTTGCATCGCCGTCAGTCAGTGCTTTGGGCATGATGCCGTGATACTCCAGCCTGTAGAGGATCCAGAAGAAAATCTCCAGAATAAAGCGCGGCGCTTTCATGACGGTATTGATCAGATCATCCAGATCATTCTTGCCGTCCTTGCGCATTTTGGTGACATCCCCAAGGATCTTCTTGGAGATATCGTCAATGGTCATATCCGCGTCAGTCGTGACACAGACGAGGCTTTCTTCCGCTCCGTCCTTGAACTGACGTTTCGCGGTAAACGAAAGCGACAATTCCTTTCGCTGCCAGAACTGACGCCCGGAAATGAACCGGTTCAGGAGAGGGCGGTGCCAGACCGTCTTCGCGATGCCGGTACATACCGCATGGAAGATCTTATAGTTCGTTCCGTTCTCTTCATTTTCTTTCTTCATCCACTCCAGAACATCCGTGACATCCACTTCCATCTGCTGGCATGCCTCGGCCTCTGTTCGGTTCTTCATAACATAGGGAAAAGTCTTGTGGAGGCCGTCCACCTCCACGCGTACTGCGTCTCTGCGTTCTTTTCTTGCCATATATTCTGCTCCTTTTCAGCTTATAGTTTGATTGATTTAAGATCCCGCGGTGCGGCGTTGAGACATTCGTATCCGTCTGCCGTCACGATCACCAGGTCCTCAATGCGGACCCCGAATTCTCCCGGAAGATAGATTCCCGGTTCAATTGAAAAAACCATGCCTTCCCGTACAGGGTTCGTGTTAACCGGGCCGACATCCTGCGGTTCATGTTCGCCAAGACCGATACAGTGGCCGAGCCGGTGCGTAAAGTACTCCCCGAATCCGGCAGCGGCAATATGATTACGCGCAGCAGCGTCGATATCACAGAAACGGGTTCCGGGACGGATCACCGCTTTTGCCTTCTCTGTCGCCTCAAGGACTGTCTCATAAACCAGTTTTTCCCTCTCCGAGACCTCCCCGACAAAACGCGTCCGGGTCATATCGCTGCAGTAATCCTGATAATAGCAGCCCATATCGATCAGGACCGCACTGTTTCCTTCAAGCACTGTTCCGTCCGGTTCATGATGAGGATCTGCCGCATTCTTCCCGAACGCTACGATGGTCCCGAAACAGAACCCATTGGAACCGTGGGCTAAATATCCCTTATTAATGATGTCAGCCAGATCCTTCTCGGTCATCCCGATCCGCAGCTGCGCAAACGCCTCCTCAATGACGGCGTCGTTGATCCTGCTGCTCTTGCGCATACGGTCCAATTCCTCCGGATCCTTCACGATCCGCAGGTCCTCCACTGCGGAGGAGACCTCCAGCACAAGTTCAGGGAAACGACGGATCACAGGGACCAGATACTTTGCCTGAACGCCGCGGTCAACGCCAAGAGTCCGGATCCCTTCCAGCCTGCTGCACAGAATAGAAGGCGCGTCATCCGAGTCGGTATGCCAAACCGTTTCCAATCCGGTATCTTCAAAAACAAAGAGCTTATTTGCGAACAGCACGGATCTTCCGTCCGCGAAGACCAGGAGCATCCACATCCGCTCAAAAGGCTGGATCTTCGCTCCGGTCAGATAAAAGATCGAAATCGGATCGCTCACGAGCATCGCATCCAAGCCGGATTCCCGCAGCAGACCCTGTAGGCGCTCGATTCTGTTATTCATAAAAAACTCCTCTTTCTTTGTAGATCATATTCTGCCCATTCTATCAGTAAAGATTATTATACCGCAGGACATCGGAAATGAGAATCATTTCCCTGCCGCAAATCCTGCCGCATGTTGTGGAACGCTTTCTGTTTTGGTAAGATTGTTAAAAAAGAAAAGAGAGGTTCAGAATGAGAACAACCGTAACGCCGGCGGAAGCGCTGACGATCATTCAGAAATACAACGAAGAGCCCTTCCATCTACGTCACGCCATCACGGTGAGCGCCGTCATGAGGTGGATGGCAGAACATCTGGGATATGCGGACGAATCCTCCTTCTGGGCATCCTGCGGCATGCTGCATGATGTGGATTTCGAACAGTATCCTGACTGTCACCTGGAAAAGACGCCTGAGATCCTTCGGAATGAGGGTATCGGAGAAGACGTAATCCATGCCGTCGTCTCCCACGGGTACGGTCACTGCAGCGACGTGGCGCCGGAACACGAGATGGAAAAAGTCCTGTTTGCCATTGATGAACTGACGGGAATCGTTTGGGCAGCGGCAAAGATGCGTCCGTCACACAGCTGTACGGATATGGAACTCTCTTCACTCAAGAAAAAATTCAAGGATAAGAAATTTGCTGCCGGGTGCTCCAGAGATGTTATCCGGCACGGAGCTGAAATGCTGAGCTGGGATCTGGACAAGCTCCTTCAAATGACTCTGGATGCCATGAAAGCAACAGAAGCGGAAATCGATTCGGCGACCGCTCCTTTCGAATCCTGACGTCATTTCTCTGAGCCAATAAGGTTCTGTGCTTAACACACAGGACCTTTTGCATCGTTGGTCAAGGAAGCATTATAATGGAACAGATAAAGGAGAGGACAATGATGCCTGTCGGGACAATCACTCTGATCTGCGGAACGCTCTGCAGCGGGAAGACCACCCTTGCCTGCTCCATTTGCGAACAGCACGGCGCTGTTCTGCTGTCATGTGACAAAGTCATGCGCGGTCTGCACCCCGTTGACGCAGGTTTTGATTACGAGGCAGAGTTAAAACGGATCAAGGCGGATCTGCTGACCCGCGCATTTTTACTTGTCCGGGAAGGGAAAGATACAGTGCTGGACTGGGGGTTCTGGAGCAAGACAGAACGTTCTGAACTCCATCTCCTGCTGCTCGAATCCTGCATTCCACAGAAATGGATCGTTCTGTCCCCTTCTCCGGAGGAATGGGCGCGCAATATTGCGAAAAGAAACCGTCTCGTGCAGGAACACGGAGCAGATGAATACTACATCGACGAAGGACTGCTCAGAAAGGCGGAAAGCAGGTTTGAGCCGGTCTCCGCAGAAGAACTAAGCATGCTGAACGGAGAATCAACTATTATGCAAAACACACTGACAAAAGAAGTCTATATCGTTCCGAGCCAATGCGACAGCACCTCCAGGCTCGGTATTCCGAACACGTTCGATCTGCTGATGGATATCGCCACGGAACACGCGGATCTGCTCGGGATCGGACCTGCATATCTTATGCGAGAGAACCGTTTCTGGCTCACGGTCCGCGCAAGAGCGGTTTTTCATCGCCGTCCGGCGCTGACGGAACGGGTCACTCTGTCCACATGGCCGGAAGTGCCTGAGAAACACCGCTGTCTGAGGGATTATACCATCAAGGCCGGAGAGGAACTGCTTATTGAAGGCAAGAGCGAATGGGTGATTCTCGACAGAAAGACCGGACGCCTGCTCAATGTGGCTTCCGTGTACCCGCAAGGACTGGAACTTAGAGAAGATGTCGTTCTTCCTGACCGACCCGACCGTATTTCGGAAGATTTTTCCGGTGCGGAAACGCTCGGAGTATATACGGTCCGATCCACGGATATCGATCTTGGCGGACACATGAACAATGCGGCATATATCAGCGCTTTTGCTTCTCTCTTTACCACGGAAGAATGGAACCGGATGTCGATCCGTGAGATCGATGCCGTTTACAGGACCCAGTGTTTTGAGAAAGAAGAACTGACTGCTCTCCGGATCAAAAGAGATGACTGTTCCGACATCTGTTTCCAAAAGCCGGACGGGACCATTGCTTTCCTGCTGCGGTATCGTTAATACACATTTTAACAGGACCTGTATCCAGTTCGATTGTTCTGGATACAGGTCCTGTTTTTTGTCCGGATATCGGGGTTTTGAAAAGTCAGTCAATCCGCGGCACGACGACGGAATTCTGTCCGCCGTCCAGCCAGGCTTTGACCGAATCAAAGACGATCTGCGCGCGCAGGTCCATCGCTTCCTCTGTCGCGAAACCGATATGCGGCGTCACGAAGAGATTCGGCACGTTCAGAATAGGCAGATCCGGATCAAATGGCGGTTCGGAGTCGAACACATCCGAAGCCGCTCCGGCGATGATTTCTCCGTTCAGCGCTTCGATCAGCGCCTCGGTCTGAACGACCGGCCCTCTGGCCGTATTGATCAGGAACGCAGTCGGTTTCATCCGCATCAGTTCGTTCCGCCCGATCAGTCCGCGCGTCTCTTTCGTCAGCGGGCAATGGAGCACGACATAATCCGCCTGTTCCAGAAGTTCCCAGAGAGATACCTGCCGGACATATGCCGGCGCATCCGCATGCTCAGTTCTGCTGTACGAGAGGATCTTCGCGCCAAATGCGTGAAACAGTTCTGCCGACCGTGTACCGATCTTGCCCAATCCGATGATACCCACTGTCTTATCTTTGATCTCGGTAAAACTCAGTCCTTCCTTCGTCATTCCCGCTCTGCAGCGCAGTTCAGCGGTATGCATTTTCCTCGCCAGTTCCAGCGCCATACCAACAGTCAGCTCCGCAACTGCCTCGGTAGAATAGCCTGCCGCATTGCTCACTGCGATTCCCTTTTCCCGGCAAGTTTCGATATCGACATGATCCACGCCGGTGAATGCGATGTCGAGAAATCTTGCTTTTTCCGCAGAAGCAATCACTTCACCAGACAGAGGCATATTCGCCAGGATCAGGATCTCAGCATCAGCAACTTCTTTTTTCAGTTCCTCTGTGTCCGCTGTTCTGGGATATGAAGTGAAAACGACGCCTCTTTCCTCAAGCGGTTTCTTCAGTTCAGCAAGCCGCTCTTCCGATATTCCAAGCGGTTCCAGAATCACTGCATTCATCTCGGTCTCCTCCATATAATTCCTTGTGTTCTCAACTATCTTCAGTACATCGGTCCCATCGGGAAACAACGCACACTCAATATCTGATTGTTCTCCGGAATAAACAGGGTTTCCGGATACCCTTTTTATTCTCCGATCACTTTCCCGATGACGGAATCCATGCGTACATCTCCGAACTCCACGGACCTGCTGTCCGTGCTTTGAGCGGCATTGTCACCAAGAACAAGAAGCATTCCGTCCGGAACGGTGTACGGTGAGCGAAGTCTGCCGGGATCTTCATAATATCGGTCCGAGAAAAGCGACGGAGTCTCTCCGTTCACCAGCACTTTTCCTTCCGTTATCTGGACGACATCTCCCGGACAACCCGCGATCCTTTTCACCGCATTCACCTGTACCGCGTCCTGCCGGAAAACGATGACATCTCCTATGCCATACTCTCCGCAGGTCCTGTCCGCCAGAATGATCGATCCGTCCCGGATCCCCGGTTCCATTGACGGTCCCTGAACGAGGACCGCAACAAAGAGGAACTTTGAGACCAGGAACGCCGCCAGCACGATCAGTACCGGCAGAAAATATTTTTGCAGGTTTTTCTTCATCATGGACGGTCTGTCCGTTGCCCTCAACTTTCTTCATTCAGTTATCATCGGGTCGCAAGTCAGAGAAAGGCCGACGATGATTACATCGCCTGTTCCTGTTTATCGCAGGAACGCTGCCGCTGCTGTACCGACGAGGGTATCGTCTTCCATTGCAACGAATCTGTAGGGTCCGGTCTCATCCGTAAACAGTTGCAGTTCCTCCATACAGGTCTTCCGCAGAGGCAAAGCTTTCTGGAATGTCGTTCCGTTCTCAGCGATCGGAATCACTCCCTGCGTTCCGCCCCGTCTCATCCTGATCAGAACAGCCGCCAGATTCGCCGCAATCAATTTCCCGGCGCGCTGTTCGACAGCAAGGATCACGGTCTCCAGTGCGTCGCCGTCCTTCCCATCCGTGCACAATGCGGTCAAAGCGCCGGTCCTGTCCGTCAGGAACGAACCGACATCGCGCATATCAAAGCGATCCAGTCTGCGGACCGCTTCAGCAAAACCGGGCGAGAAGTAGCCTTCGGAAGCGAGATCTTTGCACGCTCTCGCCATCAATTCACCCAGATACACACCGGATACCTGTTTCTCATGCAGATGCTCATTGACATTCCTGCTGTCCCTGTTCAGAGCTTCATCCACAGGTCCCATCGGATCATATGAAAAATCGCCCGATTCCATATTGATGCCCATCCTGAAACCGGTAAACGGCCTTGCGTTTCCGATCTCTGATGCCTTTTCCATGTAAGCAGTATTCGTTCCGGTGCCGAGGATAAATCCCACAGCATCCGTCGCGCCGGCAGTGATTGCCGAATACAGTACCGCCAGCGTGTCATTGAGCACCAGTACGGATAAAGGAATTGTGACGCCGCGTTCACGAAGAGCAGCAATCAGTTCCTCTCCAATGAAGAGACCGTCCGCTCCGTCTACTTCCACTTCCTTGCTGAGATTTCCGATAATCCTGCCCTCTCCGCCAGGAAGGGCTTCAACCGCATATGAGAAGCAGAATGCGATCACACCGTTCTCTCCGATCATGGGTTCAACTGCTTCGGCGAAGCGGGCAAACATCTCCTTTGCAGTGATCCTGCCTTCTGTTCCGGGCATTTTGAGCCTGTTCAGTTTCAGCACTTCGGCATTCCCGAGACTGTCGAACTGGACAGAAGCGACTCTCAGATTCGTTCCGCCGGCATCCAGAAGAGCGACCGGGACCTCCGGACTGATACTGCCTTCCGCCGTCAGGTAGGAAGGGATCATCATCAGGGAAGAAGGTTCTCCCTTCAGTCCTTTTTCCATCTCTTCCAGAAAAAGACGGATCTGTTTTTCCGTCTCCACACAGTCGGGATGGAGCAGTTTCGCTTTCAGTGATTCTTCCAGTGTAAGCTTTGTTAACATAGCGCCTCCAAATTCATGTAGAACTGAACGGCTTTTCCGACCTTCTCCAGCGGGATCCGTTCATTGTTTCCGTGGATCAGCCCACGCTCTTCTTTCGTCAGCTCCATTGCTGAGAATTTATATATATTGTCACATATCCTGTTGAAATGCCTGCTGTCACTGCACTGGACCATCAGATACGGGCTTACGACTGCCTCCGGCCAGGTCTGTTCGACTGCTTTCCGGACCCTTTGCCATCCGACGGTGTCATAACGGGATGTCGGAGACGGCTCGTCACCGTCTTCAGCGATCACTTCAACATCAGCATTATTGACCGTTCTGCGGATGTATTCCACCGCACTGGCAACGGTATCCCCCTCGATCAGCCTCAGGTTTGCTCCGACCGTCGCGGAAGGAGGGATAACATTGTTCGCGGCGCTTCCCTGCATCTGAGTGAACGCGCAGGTCGTGCGCAGCATGGCATTCAACTCACCTCCGGACTTCCTGCAGATCATGTCCAGGACCGGAAGAAAACACCAGAGGTTCGCAAAAATCACGCGGTACAGGAAAGACGATCTCCTGCCCAGCGTGTCAAACATCGCAGATACAGGGCCGGAAAGCCTGGCCGGGAAGGGATGATCTTCCACCGCGACGACAGCTTTCGCCAGATATCCGACCGGACCGTGCGGAAGCGGAGCTGAGGCGTGACCGCCGTTGCCGCGCACCCGCAGCGTCAGTTCCAGTTTTCCTTTTTCCCCGATCCCGATCAGAGCCATTTTTCCGGTGACGCCGGGAAATACATTTTCCACGACCGCCCCACCTTCATCCACGACCATGCCCGGATGAATCCCTCTTTCTTTCAGAAGAGAAACGATGGAAGGCGCACCGTTCCCGCCCGTTTCCTCATCGCCTGCATAGGAAAGATAGATGTCCTGTTCCGGAACGAATCCGCTCTTCATCAGCGTTTCAGCCGCTTCAAGAGAAGAACAGAACGTGATCTTGGTATCAAGTGTTCCCCTGCCCCAGAGCACACCGTCTTCGATGATTCCTTCAAACGGAGGTTTTTCCCATTCAGACTCCACGACCGGCACTACATCATAGTGCGCCATCAGAACAGAAGGAGAATCGCTTCTTTTCCCTTTCCAATGGAAAAGAAGACCGGTCCGGTCTACTCGCTCCACCGTACAGGTACTGAAGACCGTTGGATAGAACTGAGGAAGAAGGGCCCTCAGTTTTTCAAATTCCTTCTGATTCTCAAGACCGTGATCCTGATAACTGACCGTTTTGCACCGGATCATCTGCTGAAGATGATCCACCGCAGCATTTTCATCGAAATCCGGTCTGACTTCGCGGTGTTCCTCTTCAGTCACTGGCCTGAACCGCAATGCACGGATCAGAATCACGGCAAGAAACAGCAAAATCATGCACAGCAAGATCCATCCGACCATGTTCCCTGTCCCCTCTCTTTTTCTTTAGTATATAACGAGCCACGTGCAAAAAACAGAAAACCGTCAGCCTTTTTTCATCAAACCGTCACATTCCGCGGGTACAATGACCTCGGAATGATGAGAAATGCTCATAAAGCAGGAAAGGAGTCATCACATGGACGAATATAATAATTTGAACAATCAGATGCCGGAAGAAATCCCGACAGCATCAGAGCATATCCCGACCGCTGCGGATCAGATTTCTTCTTCCGTATCCGAACCGGTCAGCGGAGCAGTCGATCCCGGACACGAGACCGTATACCTGAACACGGAAGCTACTGCTGATACTTTTTACCGTGAAGCAGCGCAAAAGATGCCTGAAGAAACAGCATCTTACACCTCAGCCTCAGCTGATTCCTCCGTCAGTGCTTCCCAGCCGCAATACCAGCCGCAGGCACATGGTTCCTACAATGATTACTACACCAGCGTCTACGGAAATTCGTATTCCTACTATGATACAAACGAGAACTACGGTTCCCCGCAGACAACAGCGCAACCGGTCTATTCGCAGGATTTCACAAAACAGACTCCCGCAGAAACGAAGAAAAAGAAACGCCGTGGAGGCAGAGTGTGGTTCGCGCTGCTGTGCATTCTTCTCTCTCTGATCAGCGGATTCGGCGGCGCCTACGTATACAGCAAATACTTTGCTGAAAAGCCCACCGTGATCTACCAATCCGTGGAGTCGGGAAATGCGTCCCCGATGGTGGCGGAAAACACTTCCCTTGCGGATGTCATCGACCTTCTGAAACCCAGTGTGGTTGAAGTCCAGACAGAAATCATGACGACAGGCAGTTTCTTTGGTCAGAGCATCGGACAGGGTGCCGGCAGCGGCGTGGTGCTTTCCAGCGACGGTTATATCGCGACGAACTACCACGTCATCAAAGGAGCAAATTCCATCAAGGTCATTACGACAGACAGCAAGGAATACAAAGCCGATGTCGTCGGGTTTGACGAGACCCATGACCTTGCAGTTATCAAGATCGATGCGTCCGGCCTGTCTCCGGTCACGATCGCGGATTCCTCCTCAGTGCGTGTCGGCGATACCGCCATCGCGATCGGCAACCCGCTCGGGACGCTCGGCGGCACTGTCACCACCGGCATCGTCAGCGCTCTGGACCGCGAGATTGAGGTCGAGGGGCAGACCATGGTTCTGATGCAGACCAATGCTGCGGTCAGTCCCGGCAACTCCGGCGGCGGTCTGTTCAATATCAACGGTGAACTGATCGGCATCGTCAATGCCAAGTCCTCTGCGGAATATGTTGAGGGACTCGGATTCGCGATCCCCAGCGATATCGTCAGCGAGATCACTGCGGATATCATGGAAAATCAGACGACCGTCCGCGCCTCCAACGGTCCCATTTTCGGCATTACGGTCGTGACCGTTTCCGATTCCGAGACCGCAGCAAGTTACAACGTATCCCGTTTCGGCGTTTATATCGTCGCTGTCACACGCGGATACGGCGGTGACAAAGCAGGACTGGAAGTCGGCGACTATATCGTCAGTGTGGACGGAACCGCTATCTCCGATGCTTCCGAGATCACAGAGATCCTCTCACAGCATGAAGCCGGAGAGAAACTTGAACTGCAGATCATCCGCAACGGACGGATCATGACGTTCAATGTGGAACTGATGAATTACGACGACTGATCTTACCTTACGATCCAATCAAACAGCGGCGTTTCCTTCCGGGAAACGCCGCTGTTTAGCATGCTCTGAATTAATGATCAGTCCGCGCGGTAGAGGAACGTCACGACCTGTCCCCTCGTGCAGGGGTCATCGCTGCCGAACACGCCTGTGGGATTTCCGCTGCTGTCGGTATATCCCGTGGTAATCCCGTTCTGAGCGGCCCATATCACCGCTTTGAAGAAGTAATCGTTCTCTCTGACATCCGAGAAAGACGAAGCAGATGCGGTATCCACTTCCGGTTCTTCCGCAGCACGGTACAGGAACGTCACGATCTGTGCTCTGGTGCAGGGATCGTGTGAGCCGAATTTGCCCGTCGGTTTCCCATTCTTATCCGTATATCCCGTAGTGATTCCTTCGGACGCTGCCCATGCGACCGCTTTGAAAAAATAATCGCTCTGCTTGACATCCTTGAATGATGCTGCTGCAGCGGTATCCACTGCAGGTTCTCCTGCGGCACGGTACAGGAACGTCACGATCTGGGCACGGTCGCAGGTATCTTTCGGCCCAAAATAGCCTGTCAGGTTTCCCTTGTTATCTGTGTACCCGTTTGTGATTCCTCTGTCTACCGCCCAATAAACCGGCTTGTAATAAAACTGATCGGAGTTCTTCACATCACGGAAAAGCACGGTGACCTCACATGAAGCAGAATAATAATCATATTCCGCATTTGCGGCGGTGACTGTCGCCGTACCCGGCCTCAGCCCGGTGATCTTTCCGCTTGCGTCGACTGACACGATCCCCTCCGGGGCACACGACCAACTGAGAGGCGCATTTTGCACCACTGAAAGCTGCTCGGTATCTTTCACGCAGATGGTCAACGCGTCCTTGTCCATCGTCAGACTGTAATCCAGATCGACATGGAACTCATGCATCGCAGAGTTGCCGAATTTGTCTCTGACGGTGCAGACATACGGCCCGCTCTCAGGGCGTTCCATCGTCAGTTCCGTGCCGTCTTCCGATACCGTCCAGTCCAGGATATAGCCATCGTCATAGTCCCAGCCGATCCTGATGCCTTCCAGATTGTCTCCTGTGACAACGACCTTCAGTGTGAGCGGTTCATATGCGGACTGGTTGATGTCGGTCGAATAAGACGTGGAACCCGGATCGTCCGCGGACGCGACTCCGAGGTTGTTGATCACGCTCCAGCTGAAGGTGATCACCTTATAGTTTCCGAAGCGGTCGGTGACTTTAACGTTGTACTGACCGTGCCACTGGATATCCTCGATCGTTTCCACCGCTCCCGTCTTGGTCCCATCGATGTACCGGTCAACACCGCCCGTCGTCTGGCTCGGTGCCTGATATTCCCACTGATATGTGAGCCCTGTCGTATCGATGGCTTCCGCCTTGACCTTCATCGTAAAGGATCCGCCCGGCGTGACCTGAACATATGAGGGACCGTCCGCAGTGACCTTCAGCTGGTTGTTTACCGTGATGGTAAAGGTGCAGGTAGACACATTGTCGTACTGATCATGCGCCGTACAGACATAAACCGCCTTGTCGGTCGCGGGATCACAGACCAGATTAGCAGTGATCTTTGAGGATGTGGTCTGACTGCTGACCTGATCCGGAGACGGACTCCACTCCGGATCGCCTTCTTTTGTCCATTCACAGGTGACCTGACTCAGATCTGTCGCAGTGATACTGGCAGAGAGTGTTCTTGTTCCATTGAACGAAACCGAGAAAGTTTCAGAGTGATTGTACTGGTTGCTGTAGAAGGCATTCAGTTTGTTCTGAACGCATGCGGACAGGTAGCATTCGATCACATTATCATAACGGTCGATTGCCTCAAATATGAACGTGCGCTTCATCCGGACATCAGGCACAGACAGCGTGGCCTCCGTGCAGTCCATCAGGGTGTAACACTCATCCCCTCCGTAGTTTTCAACCTCATACCACCGGTAACGGACATCCGATAGATCAGATCCGTAGACCGTATTCGTCAGGCTTGCCGTTCCGCCCAATTCAACGAACCGGTCGAAGCCGTATCCGAAATTGAAAGCGTTATAAATGCGAAGGTCCCACCTGAACCATTCCGAAGCACCGTTATCCTTTTTTACCAGGCACAGCACAGCTGTGGTTCGTTCCATACTATCAATGGCAAAGGAATTCGAATCATTATCCAGTGGTACGACGGACCATGTCCGGTCCGCGTCATTTCTTACACTTAATCCCCATTCGAAAGTATAGTGGGAGAGATCCCCATTCTTCGGAGCGATCACGATCGACACCGGCACGCCATACTCGACGTTGTTTTCTCCCGTAGGAATGCTGAATTCCAGTTCGGATGCAAGTCCCGTCTCAGCTGCACTAACGAAAAAACCGTTCTGAAGCAGAGTCAGACAGAGAATCAGGCAAATCCATGACAAGACTTTTTTCATCTGAGTCGATATCCTTTCGTTTATCATGATAATTAATTCTGATTTTTATCATATCTCAATTTGTGATAAAACTAAATAATTATATAGAGTATAAAAAATCCCGCTTCGACAGCATATCTCTGCTGCAAGCGGGATATTTCTTATTCTGCACTGTCCGTTCTGTCCGATCCGGATCCGTTCCGCCGGTTGCGGAGACGCTGAGCCGCCTCAAGCCTCTGCTGACGCTCACGCCTCTTTTCCGCCGCACGCTGTTTGCGCGGGATCACGACCAGCATGTAATACACATAGAATGCACCGAAGACGAGGATCAGCGCATAGATGACCATCGCGGGGATCGATGTCAGTACCCTGCCGATAAAGTCAAGCAGCCGGGAGGCCCTGCTCATCTTGATATCTTCTGCCGAGATCAGGTTGACCTCCCCAACATAGATTCCATCCGAATAGATCTTCGTTTTTCCGATGACCTGTCCGGCGGACACAGGGGCTTCAATATCTTCGGGGACTTCGGATTCGAACGTCAGGACAGGATCTTCATCGGAGCCGACATTGACCAGCGTCTGAACTGGTTCCTCCGTATACAGCATGAGGTAGTCCTTCTCTGCAGCATACTTCAGCGTCACTTCCGTGACAGGCGTCCCTTCCGGAGCAACCGCCTGCATCGACACGTTGCGATACAGCCAGTCGAAAGTAAGCCGCGCATTTGTGAACACAGAGTTTCCCGAACCCCACCGGCGGGTATCCACATCGAACGGAGCTCCGAGGAAAACCGCCACATACACGATTCCGTCCTTATCCGCGGCTGTAACGAAACAGCGCCCGGATTCATCGATGGTGCCCGTTTTGATGCCGCGAATATAATCCGTATAGTAGCCGGAGGTATATTCCTGCATCTTGTTCGTTGTGATCAGTTCCCGCTCGTAGTGTCTGTTCGTTTCAGGGAGCGTATAGCGCGCCATACAGGTAATGTCCCAGAAATCCGGGACAGAAAGCGCCCACTTTGTGATCTTGAAAAGATCTTCCGCCGTCGTATAGTGTTCCGCATTGTACAGGCCGTGCGGATTTGTAAAATGCGTTCCCGTACAGCCGAGCGCGCGCGCCTTCGCGTTCATCTGACTGATGAACTCCTCCCTGCCATAGTAATTGGCAACGGTGGAAGCCGCCTCGTTTGCGGACTGAAGAAGCATACAGCAGACCAGATCGTACATAGTCATTTCTTCTCCGCCGGCGAGGCCAGCATTGGAGATGTTGATTCCGTCAAATTCGTTCCAGACTCCAGCAGGAACCGTGACGATCGTATTATGCGGATCCGGGCACATTTCCAGTGCCAGTGCCGCCGTCATGATCTTGGTACAGGAAGCGGGATACATCTGCTTGGTCGCATTCTGCTGATAGATCACACGCTCCGTATTCATATTTACGATATAGCATGCTTCAGCAGTGATCTCCACGTCGAAGTCGATCTCCGTTGCGGAAGCGCAGCAGGAAAAAACCGGCAGAAGCAACAGCAGCAGCGCCGCGATCAGAGAAACGATCTGTTTTTTGAAGCGATTTTTCATCATGCTTTCTTTGCCTTTTTGATGGAAAGGCTGATTCTTTTCTTTCCAGGATCCACTCCGAGCACATAGGTATCCACTATATCCCCGACTTTGACTGCCTCAGACGGATGTTTGATGAACCTGTCGGAGATCTCAGAGATATGTACCAATCCGTCCTGGTGGACGCCGATGTCCACAAAGCAGCCGAAGTCCACGACGTTGCGGACCGTTCCGCGCATGATCATGCCGGGCTTAAGATCTTCCATTTTCAGCACGTCTGTGCGGAGCATCGTGGGGGGCAGTTCGTCTCTCGGGTCTCTTCCCGGTTTAGACAGTTCTTTTACGATATCCTGCACGGTGGGTACACCGACGCCGCAGGCTTTCGCCACTTTATCCACGCCCACCAGTTTCAGTCTTGCCGCCAGATCGTCCGCCTGTCCTTCCGCAACATCTTCGAGTGTTCTGCCGCAGAGCTTCAGAAGTGTCTGGGTAGCGCTGTAGCTCTCAGGATGTACTCCGGTATTGTCCAGCACATTGCTGCTCTCCGGCACACGAAGGAATCCCGCGCACTGTTCAAATGCCTTCGGACCGATTCCGGAAACTTTCAGCAGCGTATCTCTGGCATGGAAAGCGCCGTTAGCTTCCCTGTAGGAGACAATGTTCTTCGCCGTCTTGGAGGAGAGCCCGGAGACCCGCGCCAACAGAGAAGGAGAAGCCGTGTTCAGATCAACGCCGACCGCGTTGACGCAGTCCTCCACGACGCCTGACAATGTCTCGTCCAGCCGAGCCTGAGGCATATCATGCTGATACTGCCCGACGCCTATCGCTTTCGGGTCGATCTTGACAAGTTCTGCAAGCGGATCCTGAAGACGTCTGGCGATGGAGACCGCGGAACGAAGCGAAACATCATACTGAGGGAATTCCTCCGCTCCGAGTTTGGAAGCGGAATAAACCGATGCTCCGGCCTCGTTGACCATCATGTAGGCAACGCCGGGCATATCACGGATCATATCCGCAATGAAAATTTCGGATTCCTTGGAAGCCGTACCGTTTCCTATGGCGATGGCTGTCACACCGTTGCGGCGTATCATGCCGGTGAGGATCCGCTTCGCCTCCTCCGTCTTGTTATGCGGAGGCGTCGGATAGACTACGCCTGTTTCCAGCACTTTTCCGGTGCCGTCCACGACCGCGATCTTGCACCCGGTGCGGTATGCGGGGTCAAAACCCATCGTCACCTTGTTTTTGACCGGCGGCTGCATGAGCAAGGGTTTCAGATTCAGCCCGAACATGCGGATTGCCTGTTCGGATGCCATATCCGTCAGTTCACTGCGGATCTCCCTTTCAACGGACGGTTCGATCAGACGCCGGTAGGCATCCTCCCCCGCGGCAGCGACGAAATCACCGCTGATGCTTTCATTTTTGGAGACGCTGTGGTTCCGGATTATGGTGAGGGCAGCGTTTTCATCAAGTTCCAGAGAAACCTTCAGAATCTTTTCCGCTTCACCGCGGTTAATAGCAAGCACCCTGTGGCTGGGGACCTTAGACACTGCCTCGCTGTAATCATAATAGAGGCGATAAACGGTGTCCTCTTCAGTTGCGGCTTTGGACACGAGCAATCCGCTCTTATGGATCAGATCCTTGAGCAGTCTGCGGATCTCCGCATCATCTGAAATCCGTTCCGCAATGATGTCGGAAGCGCCTGCAAGCGCTTCTTCCGTGGAGGCGACACCTTTTTCTTCATTTACATAAGGAATTGCAAGTTCTTCCAGCGTACCCTGTTTTCTGTCCTGTGCAAAAAGCAAATCCGCCAGGGGCTCCAGACCTTTTTCCTTTGCGATCGTCGCACGGGTGCGTCTTTTCTGCTTGTATGGCCGGTAAAGATCTTCCAACGCTGCCTGCGTCTCGGCCTTCTCAATAGCCTGTTTCAGATCTTCCGTCAGTTTTCCCTGTTCTTCGATGGAATGAAGTACTTCTTCTTTTCTCTTATCCAGATTCCGAAGATAGGTCAGCCGGTCTGCG
>CAMKDB010000011.1 GCA_946411155.1 uncultured Faecalibacterium sp. | reverse complement strand
ATCCATGACAACAGTATACCATATGTTAATAGATTTGTCACGCATTCCTACGTTAAGTCTCTTACCCCGACGATCCATAAAAAAACCGGCTAACTCACGACTGAAGTCACGAGAATGCGCCGGTTATGTTTCAATCGGTTTCAGCATCTGAGGCGGCATACTGTTCCAGATATGCGTTGAATTCCGGCGTGCGGGACCAGTACCGGATGCCCCAGTGTTCAAAGTCCCACTGTTCCATATACGGATTGCATTCATAATCGACATACCAGATCACATCGTTGCAGATAACGAAGTTTGTGGGGAAATAATCGATGTTCAGCCCTGCATTCTTTGCCGCCGCGGCCATCTCCCGGATCTGAGGCAGCAGTTTTTCTGCAGTTCCGCTTTTCCGAACGAGTTCAAATACCGTTTCGCCCTCAACATATTCTTTCACGATACGCTCTGTCCCGATATCCACAGCCAACATCTCCGGAATACGGATCCCCGCATTTTTCAAAAGGCCGTAATCCCGCAGTTCCGCCTCGATCTTGTTGCCGAACGAATAATAATCGCAGGGCTCGTGATGGATCTGCTTCACAACGACAAGAGACCCGTTATTTTCCGCAAGATAAGAGTAACCGCCTTTTCCGTGTCCCAGCAGCCTGAATAGCCGATACTGTTTTTCACAAACCGACAGTGTATTCTCCATGACGTTTCCTCTTTCCGGACTGGTCAAAAACACGGGATCATTCTTCGGGCAGTCTGACCAGTGTTGGATAATGTCCGATATACGGAAGCAGTTTTTTCATCACATCATCGGTGCGTATCTTTAGGGTCGAGGTGTTGATGCAGGGATGGCATCGGATGAATTCGTGGGATACGATCTCTTCATCGATCAGATAGCGCACCTGGCGTTTGGTATCGTTCATCAGTCCGAGAAGACTAACAGAACCGGGATGTACCCCAAGCATTTCCTGCATCGGTTCCGCTTCTCCGAAAGAGAGCCGCTGGATACCCAGCTGCCTTATCACGTCTCTCGTGTGGAACGGTTTGTCTCCGGGCATCGTGAGCAGAAACCACGAGGTTCTTGCACGGTTGCGAAGAAACAGGTTTTTCGTGACTCCTACCTGCAGAAGATCCTCAATGACCCTGCACTCCTCGATCGTATCCGCAGGGCTGTGGTCCACACGGAAGAACGGGATCTCCAGTTTATCCAGGAGGTCATAGCATGCCTCCTCTACCGGACTTCTCTTTTCTGCCGGACGTCCTGTGTACAGTACCGGATCGTAAGTAAAACCCATGACAGCCTCCCGCTTTATAGGATAGTACATATTATTATACTCCAAATGGCGGTTCAGAGGAGGATCCGCTCTCCCGGAAGCGGTTTGTGAACGATCTGTTAATCTTCAGCGCTTTACCTTGACAAAGCGTTCAGGGGGTTGTACTCTAGACTCACAAGATAAAGGGGAGTAGCGGAACACCGAAAGGTGATCTTGAAACCGTCATACCGGAGCCGAAACGGTTCCCGTATCAAGTGAGACCGCAAGACTTTTATCGTGGCGTGAGTCACGGTGAAAGTCATTTTTTTATCCCGTGATTCCTACCGATCCGACACACAGTTGTTTGAAAGGAGAAATTACCATGTTCACCCTGATCTTCGGACTGCTTTCTGCATATGTCAGCATCGCAGTTATGGTCGAAATTGTAAAAGGAGCCGTATGGCTCTTCCGGAGCTTCTTCAGCTTCGGGCTGGCGCTTTTCATCGGGCTCAGCATCCTCTCCGTAATGGTGGATTCCGGTTCCCTCTTCCTTGCAGCGCTCCTGCTCCTGTTCATCGCGAACATCATCCGCGGCAGCCGCAAAGAGACCCGCGTCAGAAGAGAAAAGACCGTGCGCACAGAGCCCAGAAAGAAAACTGAGCCTGTCGTCCGCGAGAGCATCCCGGTGGTGAAGGATGCCGTCAAGAACCCTGAACTGGCTCCCGCCTACAGGGAACTGTCCTCCATCCTGAAGATGGCACGTTCCTTCCGGAACGAATCCATCCGCAACAGCGCCATTGAGATGTGCCGCAAATCCCAGATGATTCTCGATCTGCTCCGCGAGGAGCCCGATCGCATCCAGGAGACCCGCCAGTTCTGGAACTACTATCTCCCCTCCACCGCCAATATCCTGCGGAAATATGACCGTCTGGATCGCAGCGGTGTCGCAGACTGGGATACCATCCAGAAAGTGCGTCAGTACTTGGAGGATATGAACCATGCACTGGAGAGCATCTACAGCTCCCTGTTCGATGTGGACCGCAAGAGCCTGAGCATCGAAATGGATGCCCTGACCCTGTCCATGCAGCGGGAAGGCCTGGTCTCCGATGACGAGGTCGTTGCCAGTGATGGTATGATCCATCTTGCGATCTGACCTAACAGAAACAGCAGGCGGAGGACAACAGTCCTCCGCCTTTTCCTTTGCATCAATAATAATTCTCCAAACAGTGCCTTCCGCGGGGCGGGAGGAATTTTTTTGCGCCGCACAGGCCGTCTCAGACTTCCGGTTCCCTTACATCAGAAAGAAGCCCTGCATACGTGTCAGAAAAGACGTACCACCTGCCGTCCGACGGGTCTTCATAGACGGAGACCGCACGCTCTGTATCTGCCCCTGAGAATTCAGTTACGATCTTCTCCACATGCAGTTCCACACCGTAGATCGTGGAGATCTGCGGCGCGTAGGCGTACTCACGAAGCGTCACCGTTAGCGGCTCTCCGGGCGTATAACCGTTTTCCGGAGAGGCGCCGTCGAAGTAAGCGTCCGCAATGTAAGCCCACTTGCCGTTCTGCAGCATCCTCTCCTTTACGAAAGAACGCGTAAATTCTGTGTATACTCCTTCAGCGGAGGGAGATTCCATCAGTGCTGCCATCATTGCAGCACAGGTCTCCTCATCCTCAGGAACCCATGTTTTATACGCGGCAAGAAGCAATGCCACAGCGACAAACTTTCCGTTCTCACCGGTCCGGTCTACCTGTTCCAGTTCTTCTGCAGTCGCAGGCAGTCTGTCAAATGTGACCTGAGCCTGGATCAGATCCACTGCCTGCGTGCCGTTTCCCTGGCCGCTGTCTGATTCTTTTCTCACCGTACTTGTAGTGACACTGACCGGCTGTATGGTTGCTTCCTTCCCGTCTCCGAAGGGGTGACCGGTTCCTCCTGTCTCCTCTTCACCGATCGAATGACCTGCTCCGGGTTCCTCATCTTCTACGGTATCCACCGCCATCTCCGGAAGAGCTGCGCAGCCTGTCAGCAGGAGCACACACAGCAGCAGTGCGATCATTTTTTTCAGCATTTTTCAGTCCTCCGTTCCATCATCCGCTTCTCCGAAGAGATCTCCGTTGAGCAGTTCGGTGTACTTGCTGTTGTAGTATTCAGCGGCTTTTTTCTGTGCCCACCGGTCACGCTCCTCCGAGATCGCCAGCGCCTCATCCACGATCTCCTCGGCGCTTAGTGGTCCCATATGCGCCAGATACCGCAGCATCCGGTCCAGTGCCATCTCGGTGCGGAGGATCTGAGCGATCCCGATACCGAGTTCTTCAGGATAGCCCTGTTTCCGCACCGCTTCGGTTACATTCCTGAAGAGGATCTCTCGCTTCGTACTCACGTCTCCCGCTTCCTTTCTGCCGGACGGCTCTTTCGGTATCAGTATACCCTATTCTGCGGCAAAATATGAGGCCTTCCGTATGGAAAGCCTCCGTCTATTCCAAATCCCAGATCATACAGGCTGATCCCTGAAAAACAGGAACCACCCACACTCATTCCCGGCGGGGAAACCCGCTGCCTGCTCCGGTGTCAGTTCCATCTCCAGATGATATACTCCATCCTCTTCCCGTACAAGTCCGCAGCTGATTCCCGCATCCCGTTCCAACCGTTCCGCTTCCTGAGCGAAAACCAGCATATCCCCTTCCCCGCACTGCGCGTTGTTCAAAAACAGATAGCCTTTGATCTGCAGGATCGCGTTCTCCGCATTTTCCGGACCCAGTTCCCGGATGGCTTTCTCGACCATCGGGGAACGGTAGCAGACGCCGTTATCCGGAGCGGCGTAACAGGGCACCCCCTGCGGCTCTGTCTCAGCACTGTCTATTCCGTAATAGACAGAATAATTGTTCATTAATGATCCGTCTTTTCCCGGGTTTCCTTCCGGTCCGAAGATATCGGCAGATCCGTTTTTCTGTTCTTGACCGTCTGATGAGTCTTGCCGGTCAGCCGGATCGACGGGTCCATTTATTTCTCCGGGCACCTGCTCCTGCTGCGTCCCGTTTACCGGGTCAGGCAGTCCGTCAGTCTGCGGATCCGGCACCGGCATCGGTTCGGGCATCGGTTCCTGGACGGGAACGCCGTCTTCTCCCGGGAGCACGGCAGGCACTACATTTTCCTTCCAGCTGCGCTGCGCCAGGAATCCTCCGAAAGCCAACAGCAGACAGAGTGCCACCGTTCCGCCGGTCAACAGGATCTTCCTTTTCCGAAGTTCAGCGGTCCGTTTCTCTTTCCCGATCCGAAGGACCGATTCCGCCATTTCCTCATAGGTCTTCATGTCTAAAACCTTCCTTCTCCGTTTCTCGTTTCAGTGCCTGTTTCGCACGATACAGCAGGTTCTCGACCTGCCTCCTGTTCTTATGCAAGAGACGTCCGATCTCTTCGTGTCTGAGATTTTCAAAGTAATACAGATACAGCACCTGCCGGTATTCTTCATGCAGACGGTCCATCAGCCTGAAAAGCAGGATCTTTCGTTCTTCCCGCAGATATTGTTTCTCCACGGAAACTTCATCCGCCAGGATCTCTTCCATTCCATCCAGCGGCTGTTCTGACCTGCGCTTTTGCCTGCGCAGATAGTCGATAGCCAGATTCCGGCCGATAGCGTACAGCCAGGTCTTGAAAGCGTACCGATCGGAATAACGCGGCCGCTTTGCGACAAGCCTGATGAAGGTATCTTCTGTCAGATCCTCAGCTGTATGGATGTTCCGAACATATCCGTTCAGATACAGCATCAGACCGTCTTTGTAATCTCTTACGATCTCGACGATCCCGTTCTCATCACCCTCCAGGAAACGGCGGTAGCTACTTGCACCGTTCTCCATTCGGTATCTCCTTTCATCCCAGCGCCAAGAGTATTTCATTCCAAATACGCTTGCCCGGTCTTTTTTTCTCACTTCGATCCATATTATTATGTGTCACTGAAAAGCTGTTCTGTTTCAGATATGATTTTATGAAGAGCAGATGTGACAAATCTGCAAGTTGCGCTATAATGAGGAAAAGAAGCCCCTGCCGGGCATGCGGACCGGCAGAAAGGAGTACAAATGAAACGTCTCTTACCGATCCTGCTTATTCTGCTGTTGCTCGTAAGCTGCGGGAAGACGCCCGAAACACCGGAACCTGTTTCCGTTCCTTCCGGCCCTGCAGCACCCGCTCCTTCACCGGAGCCCGTCCCGGCGACCACGGACAAGCCCGATAATCCGGAACCGGCTCCTCAGCCGGCAAAGACAAAAGAACTGACCGACGCCTACATCGCTGCGATGGATGATTATGAGGATCTTGAGATCGCATTCCTCGGTGTGATCAATCAGTTCCAGACGCTGGAACAGGTCCTTGATCGCGCGATCAAGACCGGAAAATTCCCGTTCCTCAGTGAGATCACTGAAAGCGAGATGATCTTCGGCGATCTAAGCACCACGGAGAATTATGTTTACCTGATCATTCCCGCCGCCAACACCGATCTGACCGTCGGACGGTACAATTGGTATGCCGGCGAGATCACTCAGAAGTGGTACAGCCTTGCGAATTCCCGCCCGATCCTTTACATCGAAACGGCAGACAATTCGACGAGAGCAGGCATGATCGAATATGTCCGGCATCTGAGCATGGGCGTATCACAGGGGAATATGTTCACAGGACTCAGCGTTGCGGACAGCAAACTGCGAACGGCATATCTCATGGGCATCGTCGATGTAACTCCGTATGAGATCTTCGACTCCACCGAGATCCCATTCTATCAGCAGTCGTTTTTCGATACCCTCTGTGAAGTAGCCGAAGTCAAGGACGGTCTCGCCAAGGGAGCAAACCTGAGCCTGATGGATGAGTTCGTCTATGAGGGCGTGCCCTATGCGCTTTATGTGCTTTCCGGCACAACCGACACATTCTTCGCGATCCGCTACGATACTTATACCGGAACGAGAACCATCCTCATGTCCACGGACTTCCAGACCTGGACCCAGACCGGGATGGGCTGAACAAATCTGTACTAATCGTTAATAACATAAAAAAGGAGCATCAACCATGGCGATCAAAGTGATTGAATTCCCGAACCCCAACAGTTCTCTGCCCCTCCGGGTCGCAAAAGGCCATTTTGCCACCAGCCACAGCCATATCAACTACTACGTTGACCTTACGATGACCAAACACAGACTGTCCGAGGCAAAAGAGGCTGCCCGCCAGTTGGCGAGTCACTATCAGACCAACACGATCATCGATACGATCCTTTGTCTGGACGGAACAGAAGTCGTCGGCGCGTGCATGGCGAGAGAACTCACCGAAGGCGGTCTTCATACCATTAACAATCTCAGCACCATCAACGTGGTCACGCCTGAGCACACCACAGGAAGCCAGTTGCTGTTCCGGGAGAACATCATGCCTATGATCGAAGGGCAGCATGTTCTGATCCTCGCCGCGTCCATCACTACCGGTTACACGGTTCAGGGCGGAATCGAAGCCATAGAATACTACGGCGGCACCACTGTCGGCGTATGCTCTATCTTCGCTTCGATGGATGAATGCTGCGGTTATCCTGTCACTTCCATCTTCAATACGAAACATGTCCTGTACGATTACATGACCAAGCCCTACAACGAATGCCCGCTCTGCAAAGGAGGCTTCAAAGTCGATGCGATCGTCAACACCTACGGTATCTCCAGCTTCTGATCTGATCTGACACATCAGAAGGGCAGCACCAAAATGCTGCCCTTCTTTTTCTTATCACAAATTACTGCGGAAAACGTCTCTCACTGTCTCTTCCATGTTCCGTTTGGCCGTTTCTTCTTTCATGGCTTCTTCCAGCGGCATTCCCTCCGGCGTGATTCCGAAGCATTCGTCGATCTCGGGTCTCAGCGCGTCTGCCGCTCCATCCACAACGGAGCCACCGAAAGCGATCACTTTCTTACACCCTGCTTTCCTGGCAGCCTCCGCGACGCCGAATGGCACCTTGCCCATTCTGGTCTGCCGGTCGATCCTCCCTTCTCCGGTCAGCACGATATCCGCTTTTCCCGCTGCTTCCTGCATGCCCACCGCATCCAGGACCAGTCCGATTCCGGAACGGAGCTCCGCATGAGGCAGATAACTCAGGAAAGCAAAGCCGAGACCGCCCGCGGCACCTGCACCGGGAACGTCTCTGAGGTCCTTGCCGGACCACGCCGCTGTCACATCGGCAAAAGCATGCAGTTCCCTGTCAAGTCTGTCCATATCCGCTTCCCGGACTCCTTTCTGTCCGCCGAAGATCCGGACAGAACCCTCCTCCCCGCACAGGGGATTCCGCACATCACAGGCGATGCGGAACTCACAGTCAAGGACTTCCGGACTCACTTTTTCGTCAGAGATCTCAACGATCTCATGCAGACGCCCGACCTCCGGAGGAACAGGCCTCCCCTCGATATCCAAAAATGAATAGCCAAGGGCATTCAGCATCCCGATCCCTCCTTCAGTGGTCGCACTGCCGCCAATTCCGATCAGGAAGGAATCACATCCCCGGCGGATCGCGTCCAGGATCATCTGTCCGACCCCGAACGTATTCGCCATCAGAGGATCTCTGTCCGTTTCCGGAACCAGTGTAAGGCCGGAGGCCGCAGCCATCTCCATGACAGCAGTATGTCTGTCGGGAAGGATCCCGTAATTTGCCCAGACCGGGGTGCCCAGCGGACCTTTCACCTCCGCCGCGACCATGGAACCGCCAAGCCCGCAGGTCAGGGCGAGGGTCGTGCCTTCCCCGCCGTCAGCAACAGGCAGAACGGTCACTTCGGCATCACATACGGAAAGGATTCCACGCTTCGCTGCCTCCCCGGCCGCAAGGGAAGACATACTGCCTTTGAATGAATCCATTGCGATCACAACGCGCATCGTCTTTTCCTCCGAAATGCTGTTAAAGATTGTCTTTGGTGTACTGCAGATTGGCGATCTCCCCATCCGGACGTCTGCCACCCGGTCCCGTTTTCTTGGCGATAAATGTTTCTCCTCCGAAAAGCCCCATCATCGGTATATGGTCGTCCGTGCCTGCCAGGATCTCGTCGCACAGCCGGATCATCTGGCTGATGACTTCCGGACCGCCGTAATTATGCGGATGAGAATACAGGACAGTGTCAAAACGATCTCCGTATATTTCCCACAATCTCATTAAAGTATCACGGTATTCTCTGATCGTCCGCGATCCTCCGCCGCCGAAAAACAGGGTGAAGGAACAGCAGGCATCTCCCGCAAGCAAGATCCGTTCCTTTTCAAAGAGGATGCCGACATTTCCCAGTGTATGCCCGCTGAGATCCACGATACGCAGTGTTTCACCGCCCAGATCGAAGACCTGTCCCGGTCTCAGGGGCAGATAACCCTCCGATTTCGCTCCGATCAGATCTGTTTCCTCAATGGCCGGATAGTCCCTGCGCAGAGCACCGAGACGAAGTCCCGGCTGTGTATGCTCCGCAGCCAGAGGCAGATCCCGCTCGTCCAGCCAGACGCGTTCAAACTCCGCGGCACCGCCCGCATGATCAAAATGTCCGTGAGTCAGGATCACGTCATAGGGAAGTCCGTCCAGCATCGGTTCCACAAATGAACGGAGACTTCCGAGGCCAAATCCCGTGTCGATGACCGCACCCCGTTTATCCCCTTTGATCAGATAGCCAAAAACGTTTCCGGGCATTTCCACCCGATACAGCCTTTCCGTAATCAGTTCTGTACGAAACTCGACTTTCATTTCCAAACTCCTTCCCGACTCTATTTCCAATCATTTTCTTCATTCATTCTACCACATCACGTCATTCGGTTTTCGTTGACACTTTTCTGTCCGTCATTTTATAATGAGGGCGACAAAAATCGGTAGGTGAGGCTACCGGGAGGATATGGGCTGCTGCCGCAGCGCGGAGGAGACTCTTCGCTGTTGGTCTGAACAGGTGATGTCGACTACAAGGCATCCACATAATGCAGTTTCACCGCCTCCCGATGCTAAAGCTTGTAACGGTGTGGGGTCGGTTATCATCAGGATTCCCGGATTGTTTTTTTTTCCGCGCCGTTACATACGGCGCGGTTTTTGATTATCTGAAGAAAGGCGGTACGGTCCATTTTGATCAGCACAGACACTTATGGGGAACCTGCTTCGGTGCCCCGATCTACAATCCACCACAACGGTCCTGCCGCGGGGAATCATTCTGTCCGCGCGGTCTGACCGCGACATCTGAGAAAGGACAGAATCATGAAAAACAGATTTGTTTCGTCCCTCATCGGGTGCTCTGAAGAAGGGAGCACCTCCGATGGCGTTCGAAAGCAAAAAGAAAAAAGAATTACTCGCCGCTGTTGAAAAGCGGCTGGAGATCGCGGAAGAGCGCAAGGAAAACATTTCCGCCATGTCTCCGGAACAGGCGATGGATCTGCTGGACTCTTCCTACAATGGATTGAGCGAATTCATCGTGAATGCGTCCCGAGAGTATTACGGCGACAATATTCTGCAGACCGGTGAAGAGGAAACACTGCTGCAGAGACTGATCAGCGCATTCATCAACCCCTTCTCCCTTATTCTCATCGGCCTTGCGATCGTCTCGGTATTCACGGATATCATCTTCGCAGAAGAAAAATCTCCTTTCGCGGCTCTGATCATCTTCCTGATCGTCATTTTTTCCGGTGTCCTGCGTTTCACACAGGAATCCCGGTCCGGTGACTCCGCCCGTAAACTTGCCGAGATGGTCAAGACCACGACATCTGTAACCCGGAAAGGTGTCGGTCGGGAAGAGATTCCCATGGAAGATGTCGTTGTGGGCGATATCGTCCATCTCGCCGCGGGAGACATGGTCCCCGCTGATGCGCGCGTCCTCACTGCGAACGACCTCTTTATCAATGAATCCTCCCTCACGGGAGAAAGCGAGCCCGCAGAAAAAATGTATCATGCGCTTCCGGAAGCCGCTAAGGGCGTTCTCAAGAACATGGTCTATATGGGAAGCACCGTCGTTTCCGGCAGCGCGACCTGCCTGGTCGTAGCGGTCGGCAACAGCACGATGATCGGTTCCATCGCAAAACAGCTCGGCACTGTCGAAGAAGAGGAAACTTCCTTCGAGAAAGGCGTCAACGCCGTATCTACCCTGCTGCTGCGTTTCATGCTCGTCATGGTGCCTTTCGTATTCATCACGAACGGGATGGTGAGCAGGAACTGGTTCTCCGCTTTCCTGTTCGCGATCTCCATCGCGGTCGGTCTTACACCCGAGATGCTTCCGATGCTCGTCTCCACCTGTCTTTCCAAAGGTGCCAGCACCATGGCGGACAGGAAGACGGTCGTCAAGAATCTCAACGCTATACAGAACCTCGGATCCATCGACATCCTGTGCACGGATAAAACAGGAACGATCACCCAGAACCGTGTCGTTCTGGAGTACAACCTCAATGTCAACGGAGACGATGATATCCGGGTCCTCCGTCATGCGTTCCTCAACAGTTACTTCCAGACAGGACTTCGCAACCTGATGGATCAGTCCATCATCGAATATACCGAGGACATGATCGAGGAAGATGAAACGCCCGAACTGCTCAGGATCCATGACCGCTACCATAAGATCGATGAGATTCCCTTCGACTTCGAACGCAGAAGGCTCAGCGTTGTGGTTGAAGATCAGAACGGAAAGCGCCAGATGGTCACGAAGGGCGCTGTGGAAGAAATGCTGGAAATCTCCTCTTTTGCGGAGATCAACGGTGAAGTCGTTCCGCTGACGGACGAAGTCCGCAGTCAGGTGCTGGAGACCGTCAAAGATCTCAACGACGACGGCATGCGCGTCGTTGCGGTCGCCCAAAAGACGAACCCCTCTCCGGTCGGCGCTTTCTCCGTCAAAGACGAATGCGACATGGTCCTCATAGGCTACCTCGCCTTCCTCGACCCGCCGAAAGAGAGTGCCGCAGAGGCTTTGAAAGCGCTGCGTAATTACGGCGTTACCACCAAGATCCTGACCGGGGATAACGATCTCGTAACTCAGGCAGTTTGCTGGCAGGTCGGTCTGGACGCAGACAATATCCTTCTCGGTCCGGACATCGATATGATGGCGGACGACGAACTGGCTACCGCCGCTGAGCATACGGACATCTTTGCCAAGGTGACCCCTTCCGGAAAAGAACGCATCGTACGTCTGCTGCGTCAGAACGGACACGCCGTAGGCTACATGGGGGACGGTATCAACGACGCGGCTGCGATGAAAGCTGCGGATATCGGCATCTCTGTGGATAATGCGGTGGATATCGCGAAAGAGACTGCGGACGTCATCCTGCTTGAGAAAAACCTGCTCGTTCTGGAAGACGGCATCGTAGAAGGCCGCAAGGTGTATGCGAACATGCTCAAATACATCAAGCTTGCCGCTTCCTCCAACTTCGGAAACATGTTCTCCGTTCTCACGGCCAGCATTCTGCTTCCGTTCCTGCCTATGGCCTCGGTCCAGCTGCTTCTGCTTAACCTGATCTATGACATTTCCTGCACCTCCATCCCGTGGGATAACGTGGATGAAGATTTCATCCTCCGTCCCAAGGAGTGGGATGCAAAGAGCGTGTCTAAATTCATGCTCTGGTTCGGTCCCATCTCATCGATCTGCGATATTCTGACCTATGTGCTGCTGTTCTTCTTCGTTTGTCCGAAACTGGCCGGCGGCGGATTCTTCGGAATCACGGATCCCGCACTGTCAGACCGCTTCGTCGCGGCTTTCCAGAGCGGATGGTTCATCGAATCCATGTGGACGCAGAGTCTCGTCATTCACCTGATTCGTACCAAGAAGATCTCCTTCCTGGAGAGCAACGCTTCTCCCATGGTCTTCTTCCTGACCTCTTTGGCCATCGCTCTTGCTACAGCGATCCCCTACATTCCATTCGTAGGCAGTGCACTCGGGTTCTACCCGCTGCCCTGGAGCTACTATCTGGTTCTGCTCGGAGTCGTCGTCCTGTACATCCCGATGGTCTCGGTGGTCAAGGCAATCTACGTGAAAAAATACGGCGAACTGCTGTGACCTGAAACAAAGAAAGAGGGAAAAGCCTTTGGGCTTTTCCCTCTTTTATCTTTCTGTCTTATTTGATGTCTTATTTGCAGTTCACGGCAAAGATCTCGGTGTAGACCGTTTTCCCGTCTTTCTGCTCCGAACGCATGAGCGACACCTTCCGCACGGTCATTTCTTCCTTCGGAACAGGAAGTCCCTGCCATCTTCCGGCACACTTCCGCACAAGCGTGATATGCGGAACGAATTTCCCCGTGTCATAGCCGATATCCGCGGCGTCCAGCACCCTACGGACATCCCTTGCAAGTCCGGAAAGCCCCTGATTACCTTTCGTTCCTACCCAAAGCACGTCTCCGAATGTGCCAAGTTCGGACAAAGTAAGCCGGAAGGATTTGAATTCCAACTGCGCCAAAGCGGCTTTTACCTCATCTGCTCTCGCTTCCCCGATAAAAGCCAGTGTCAGGTGCAGGTTCTGAGACGGCACATAGTTTCCTTTCACCCCTGCCTTTTTCAGGTCGTGCATCAGGCCGGTGGCCGCAGTTTTTATTTCCTTCGAAAGGTCGATCGCAACAAACAGTCTCATTTCTGATCCTCCCGTCAGATGACCACTCCGTTACAGTGGTCGATCTCATGTTGTATGATCTGAGCGGTCCATCCGCTGAACCGTTTTTTCTGCTGGATCCATCTGCTGTCCCTGTACTCGATCTCGATCTCCCTGAACCGTATGGTTCTCCGGGTGCCATCCAGAGAAAGGCAGCCTTCTTCCGCAGGGTACGGTGTCTGTTTGCTGAGGATCACCGGATTGAACATGACGACATCGGTCTGACCGATACTGACAACGATGATCCTTTTCCGGATCCCGATCATATTCGCAGCCATACCCACACACGATTCACGGTTTGCGCGGAGCGTATCAATCAGATCCTGCCCAACAGAAAGATCCGCCTTCGTGGCATTGACCGATCTTTGACCGAGAAAAAGCATATCCCGAACGACAGATCTGACCATCCTTTCCCCCTTCTCAGGCGCTGATCCGCAAAGAAGCACCGCCCGTTTCCGTTGTTTTCATTATTATACATCCGCACACGAATCCGGAAGAAAACAAAAATCCGCTCAGCACACACTTTTTTCAATATGAGCAAAGCAGAAGGACATCCTATCCGTTATAATGAAAATGATATCCAATCCTTCAGGAAAGGAACCAGTGCATATGGCAGTCAATTCGATCCGTCTTTCTTCCAACGTGACAGTTCCAAAAGGGAACTTCGCGTTTCTGATGGACCTTCCGGATCCGAATAAAGACCTCTACGAAAAATTCTTTGAAGCGGAATCCATTTCCACGACCAACCGCGATCTATGCTACGGCATAATCCGCAAGGCTCTGGAAGTGCTTGCCGCTGACATGGAGATCCGGTACCGGGCGGACAAGGAGCTCGGCGTCCGCAGCCGGGACGAGATCATGCTTGAAGTCCAGAATGAGGTGCTCAGTCATACAGACGCCAACAGGAACAAGACTGTAAAATCACTGATCGTCAGCGCACTTGACAGAGAAAAGGAAAAAAGAAAAACCGCGCAGGATAAAACGGAACGGGACAGATACTATGCGCTTACCCGGACACTGTCTGATAAGTACAACCGGCTTTTAAAGACAAGACCAGACCCACCTGAAGAAATCCAGTTTTACTCGCCGGTCAAAGTCTTTCTCAGCATCTTTGATTTTCTGAGCGGTTCCGGCGCGCACGTCACTTATCTGGATGGGAAACAGATCCTTTCCGTCGGAGAGGACGAATGCCCCGCCATGCTATCGCTGGTCCACGCACTCCTTCAGCTTCTGTATCACAGGGATGGCAGTTTCCGTCCAGAAATGTCTCCCATCGGGGACTTTATCCCGATCGGCAGGAATAACGCTGCGAAACTTCACCTGATCTGGAACGGTCTGCCTGAAGTATATATCCGGGAACAGGACGCGACGACACGGTATTATCTGCTGAAAGAGATCGGCGACGACAGCGATCCGGAGGCGAAGCGCGAGACAAAAGTGCTTAAGCGTCTGTGGGAAAATCAGGACGATCTTCCCGAAAATATTCCCTTCGCTCAGGGAGAAATTGGCGAAGGCAGTTATCGGCGCAATGTTTTCCTTCTTCCGGGAAAACCTGTCGCTCTTGATGATGACCTTCAGAAAAAACTGAGTCCAATGGAAAAGGACGAGGTTGCAATGGGTATGATCCGTTCGGTGGACAGTCTTCACCGGAACCATATTCCTCTCCCCCACAGGACGCTGTCGCGCTGGACATTTTATATTTGTCAGGATTCCGGCAGATACAGACCCGTGTTATGCCGCTTCGATACGGTCAAGGACCTGAGCGCAAATGCATCCAGATCGATGAGAGACCTCGTTGCCAACCGTGCAGATGATGCAAGGACTTCTGATTATATCGATCCCAACCTGAAAGAAGCTTATCCGGATCTTCTTGCCGCAGACATCTACTCTCTCGGGAGGATCCTGATCTATCTGTATACCGGCAGACCTTTCTCGGACGGCAGCGGCTTCGAGCCTTCCAGATGGGCATTTATCCAGAAGATGATCTCTCTTGATGCGGAAGAACGGCCCCAGATCCAGGAAGTGCTGGAGCATTTCAGCATCAGAGTAAAACGAGCCCCTGTCTGGGCGGTTTACTCTTCCCGCAACAAGAAAAAACGCAATCAGGATGCCTTTTACTGCAGCGGCTGCAGAGAGACCTGCTGCGAGGAAGAACTTCTTCTCTCCAATCAAACGAAATTTCCCGCCATTCTTGGTGTATTCGACGGACTCGGCGGAGCGGAAGCCGGTGATGAGGTGGCCAGATGCGCCGCTTTGACTGCGAGGAATATCGGCAAACTCATGCTCATTCGGGAATACAGGGACCTTGCCACTCCGATGCGTGAACTGGCCGAACAGATCGAAAAGGAGATCGTCCGTTACAAAGAAACTCATGGTCTTGAAGGTTCAGGGACTACCATGGCTGCCGCATATGTTTCAAAGGACGCCCTTGCTGTGGTCAATGTCGGAGACAGCCGGATCTACCGGTTCCGCGGAGAAACACTGACTCAGCTTACAAGGGATCACCGCCATCCTGATATCGGCACGCACAGGGGCGAACTATATCAGGCAATCGGTTTTTCCGGAGAAGACACTGTTCTGGAACCATACGTCCAAGTCTCGGATTTCCGCTCAGGTGACCTTCTTCTTCTGTGCACAGATGGTCTTGAAAAGCTGTCTCCGGAAGCGATCTCTCAGATCCTCCGCTCTTCCGATACTATTGAAGAAAAGGCAATGAATCTCGTCTATACCGCCGAAGAGACAGGTGAGAAAGATAACATCACCGTCATCTTATTCACTGAGGAAACTGCAGTATGACCTTCAGCCCGAAACAACTGGAAATGATCGAGGTGATCCGTCAGGTCTGGCCGAACTATACGGTTACGGACAGACTTGGTACGGGTAAATACGGCGTCGTTTTCCTCGCAGAGCGGCAGGATCCGGGAACAGATTTCGTCGTCCGGGAAGCGATCAAAGTCATTGATCTCCGTTCGGACGAGGATGAAGATCTGGCTGATCTGATGGATATTCCTCTGTCGGAATACTATGAGCTGAAAAAGAAAGACCAGCTGGAAGAGATCCGGATCATGGACAGCCTCCGGGCAGCACCGAATGTGATCCATATCAACGACTACCGGATCGTAGAATCTGACGATCTGTCCAAATGTTATGTCCTCATCCGGATGGACGCCATGACCAGCCTTGAGCGGGTCATGAAGGCGCACCGGGACGATCCACCTGAAGCTGCGGAAGCGACTGCTGTCAAAGTCGGACTCGACATCTGCAAGGCACTTCACTATCTTCAGGAAACGCAGGGAAAAACCGCAGCGCACCGCGACATCAAACCGGCGAACATCCTGATGTCCGCCAATGGGGACTACTATCTCTCCGACTTTGGTTTCGCCCGACTCCTCAACGCCTCAGGCGGAAACAGTTATAAAGGCACACAGGAATACATCGCTCCGGAAGTGTCCACAGGTGAGTACGACTGCAGTGTCGATATCTACTCCCTTGGTCTCGTCATGTACCGGATCGTCAACCATGGTAATCTCCCCTTTATCCCCGGTGATCAGCAAAGGGTCTCAGATGTCGACCGAGCAAAAGCAGATATCCGCCTGAAATCTCCCGGACGGATCATTCCCAAACCGTCCAATTGTTCGGACAGGCTCGCTGTTATCCTCCAGCGCATGTGTGCGTATGATCCGAAGCACAGGTATGCTTCTGCTGAAGATGTGGAAAAGGCACTGCTTGAGCTTTCTACACCAAAAGTGCCTTTACCGGAAACCCTCCCTGTTCATCTTCCATCCGACAGCAAAACAACAGATGATGCAGCACCTGAACTCCCGGATTCAGTCAGGCATAGAAAAAATCCTTCTTCCGGCAGGAAAACCGGGAAATGGTTCGCTGCTGTCCTGCTCATCACAGCGGTTGCCGCTCTGATCTGGGCAGGAGCGTCGAAGCTGCATCTTTCCAGCGGAAACGATACTCAGCCTCCTTCTGCAGGCGAGCCTGTGGTCTCCGGTCTGAAAGAGATTGTTTATCTTTCCGATCTGACGATTACGGATAGTAATGAAGCGTCCTTCAAGGATTCTGCCAAGAACACCATCGGGCATGAATACAGGAATGCTCTTCTGATCGGCGGCTTCGGCCAGAAGGACGCTTATGCCCGGTTCCATGTCGGAGATTACGATCGTATCATCGGGTCTGTCAGCTGTCCGGATTCGTTTGCGGACGGGCAGGAAGGCCTGTTTACGATCTATGCGGATGATAACACATCTTTTCCTCTTTACTCCGCTGAGATCCGCCGTACGATGACAGAGTTTTCCTTTGATCTGGACCTTTCCGGTGTCACTTTCCTCACTTTTGCCATTCATTCCGACGACCCGACTGAAGTGATAAATGCCATGGTCACGGACACAGTGCTCGGCGGCGGCGAGATTTCCGCAGTTCAGAGGACGGAAGTACCGGCTGCAGACCGCATTCTGCTTTCCGATCTGTCTTTCACAGAAAACATAGAAGCTACTTTCAAGGATTCTGCCAGGAACACCATCGGGCACGAATACAGGAATGTTCTTCTAATCGGCAGCTTCGGCCAGAAGGACGCTTATGCCCGGTTCTATGTCGGAGATTACGGTCGTATCATCGGATCTGTCAGCTGTCCGGATTCGTTTGCGGACGGACAGAAAGGGCTGTTCACGATCTATGCTGATGACGATACCGTTTCTCCCCTTTTTACCGCAGAGATCTCCAGAGAGACGGCAGAGACCTCATTCGAACTGGATCTGTCCGGCGCAGCATTTCTCACCTTTGCCATTCATTCCGACGATCCGACCGAAAATATAAACGTCATGATTACAGACGCGGTGCTCGATCAGAACAGCACGTCTTCCACGCCCTGACCCGCATTCAGGAAAAAAAGTTGCATGAATAACACGTACTCTATCCAAGCTAAAACAGAATATCTGTCCAAAGCCCACTGCCAACGGGAAGCGAAACATATCCTAGACGAAGGATATATCCACGGAATGACGGAACAGGAGCTATCCTGTGAGATCTATTTCCATGCATGGGCATACCGCATCTCATCCATCCTGGAAAAGCGGATTCCGCTTTTTGGCAGAATCCGTCAGGCTGCAGATCCCATCGATCTCGCAGACGGAGGCGACTATCCGATCCGGAAATTATTCTACCGTCTGTTCTGGCTCTTTCCGCAGAAAAAGATCGATCTTCCCGAACGATCGGAAGGAAAAAAGAACTGATCATCAAAAAAGGCCGATGGTTACCGACCATCGGCCTTTTTTTCTTTGATCTATTCCGGGAAATAATCTCTGTATGCGTCATACCCGGTGGAAAATGCTTTTTCCGGATCATAGCTCAGGACACTGTAAAACGGACGGAGCGAACGGGCAGGATTGAATCCCTGGGCCCGAATGGACAGGTATTCATCGATCGTTTCCTGCTTTGCAGCAATCAGGATCCATTCAAAACGCTCCTCTTCCGGAAGGTCGAGATTCTCCTCATGGCAGTGGATCAAGCCGTGTTTCTCAATGATTCCGCACAGTTCTTCCCGGAACTGAAGATAATCCTCATGGGTCAGAGGCGGAGATAACGCAAGGCGCTTGCATCCTCCGGCGACGCATTCCGAGAACGCGGTGATCATTCCACAGACAAAAGACCTTTTTTCCATACCCTTCTTCCCCTCAGTTCTTCTTTGCTTCCCGGACTTTCCGGAACATATACTTCCTCACCACATTGATCCCGATCCTGTAAGGAAGTGGTCTGAGTTCCTTGTCTGCTTCTTTCAGTTTTTCCCGGATCGGAATACTCTGCGGACAGTGCTGCTCGCATTTTCCGCATCCGATGCACTGAGAGGCAAATGCAGGTTTTTCCGTCAAACCCACGGTTTGTGCAAACTGGAATCTGCCCTGAGACTTGGATTCGGTGTACATCAGATTGTAGCAACGGAAAGTGCCCGGGATATCCACTCCCTGCGGGCACGGCATGCAATACCGGCACCCTGTACAGCCGACCTTTTCCTTTTCCATGATCTTCCGCTTCACGGTCTCAATCACAGCACGGTCGGAATCCGTAAAGGAACCGATTCTCGCCTCGTCTGCGACTCTGCAGTTTTCTTCGACCATCGCGATCGAGTTCATCCCGGAAAGGACTACCGTAACTTCCTTCTGATCATAAAGCCATTTCAGTCCCCATTCTGCAGGCGACCAGTTCTTCCCGCTGTCATGAAACGCTTCCAGAGCGCCGGGCGGAAGCATGTTCACCAGTTTACCTCCCCGCAGCGGTTCCATGATCATCACGGGAATCCCCCTTTCATAGGCGGCCCGTACGCCTTCTTTTCCTGCCTGAGCGACCTCGTCCAGATAGTTATACTGCACCTGGCAGAAATCCCAGTCATAGTCATTCAGGATCTTCAGGAAATTCTCTGTGTTGCCGTGGTAGGAAAAGCCGATGTTCCGGATGATTCCGGCTTCTTTCTTCTCTCTGATCCATTCCTCGATACCGACCTTCTTCAGTTTTTCCCACATTGCAACGTCGGTCACATGATGCATCAGGTAATAATCGATATAATCCGTCCGCAGGCGTGTCAGTTCCTCATTGAATATTCGGTCCAGCGCCTGTCTGGAACCGATCATGTATTGTGGCAGTTTTGTCGCGATCCGGACTTTATCCCTTATCCCGTTCCGTTCAAGGATTTCTCCGAGGCAGGCTTCACTGCCCGGATACAGATATGCGGTATCGAAATAATTCACGCCTGCGCGATAAGCTGCAAGGATCTCGTGCTCCGCTTTCGGAACATCGATCCCGTTTCCCTTTTTGGTGAATCTCATGCATCCGAATCCCAATACTGAGAGTTCATTTCCGTTTCTGTCTTTCCTGTACTGCATATCTGCCTCCTTTCACAAAAACACTGGCACGGGCTGCCGTTTTGTCTTCTTTCCTGCCGAGTCTGTTACTGCCTGTTCAACAGAGATGCCCCCATATCATATGCCTTCCGGCATTCTTCCGGAAAGACGGTCTCATGTCTCTTCTGCTTTTTCTCAGGATCGAAGAGGGACCATTCCCAGTCCAGTTTGCTGTAGTCACTGACCTGAAGGGTATCGCCGCTGACAAGGACCGTTGTCGGGCCGACAAGTTCACCCAAAATTCGGGTGTACCGCTTGAGCATATCCAGATACATCGTATCCGGCGCATTACTGGTCATGATGAGCAGGATCGGGATCCTTCTGTCACTGCAGCACGGTGTCTCAACGTTGTAGGTATGGTTCTGAAAGACCAACCGTTCAAAAAGACACCGGAATCCTGCAGACAGGTCGCCCAGATAATTGGGGGATCCGATGATCAATCCGTCCGCTTCCCGAATCGCGTCAAGTACGGGGGTCAGGCCGTCCTGACAAACGCATCTTCCCTTGTTTCTGTTCGTCTTGCAACCAAAACAGGAGATACAACCCGTATACTTTTCCAGCCGGTACAGGTCGAACCGTTCGACCTCTGCCCCTGCTGACTCCGCACCCTTTGCGGCCTGCTGTACAAGTGTATCGGTATTCCATCCCTTTCTCGGACTTGCGTTGATTGCGACGATCTTTCCCATAACTGCTGTCCTCCCCTGCTATGCTTCCGGATCCTCTGAATTTATCGGACCCCAAACAGAATCCGGAACAGTTTTTCCGTCGTTTCGGGTCCAAACATGTTTTTAAACTGATCGGTAGACGCTCCGCCCTGATTAAGCAGTCCGTCCACATATGATCTTGTCTTCTGAAGTTTCTCCGCGGGTTCACATGCTGTGCTTCTCTCATACCACTCTTTATAGAAGGTGACATAACTCCTTGTTACGGAGCCTACAGTCTTATCGTCTAGCACTTTATCCCGTTTGGCAAGAGAGCACCCCAACAGCAGCGGGTCGTACCAGCGTGACTGTCTGGGATAATTCTCTACGAAATCAAACTTTTTTTTGACCAGCATTCCTTTTTCCACGTCTGTTTCGAATTCTCTGCTGATCATCGTGTCATACAGTTCCGCCAGCATCGTCTTCTTATTTGCCGCTTTTACGAAATCGATATTGAAAAGCGGAACGTCATGGCCGGAAGCAGTGATGATCACGGACTCCATCTTCATCAGTCCGAGCATTCCGGACATGTCGATGGAAGAGATCCGGAGATCGTCATGATCCCACGCGCTGATCCGGAAAGTCATCCCTTTTCCTTTGAGCACTTCCAGTCCCGAGAGATCGACTTTCTGTATTTCTTTCTCAATACCAAGCGTCCTGATCGCATTGTCACAGATAACACCCATAATCCTTCACACTTTCTTTTATTTTTTTCGGATCATTCCGAGCAGATCCTGCCAGACGGCAGCACTTTCTTTTTTATGTTCTTCCCGTGAATACAGGTTGAAATAATAAACCGACTTCCCGATCTTCAGCGTATCAAGCTCTGCAGCCATAGCAATCTGCTGAGCATCATATCTGTATCGGAATCCGGCTGCTTTCTCCCCGGCGATGACCGTTTCCAGGAATCCTTCCAGCCTGTATCCATAGGCACTCCTCGGTCCGCTGACCGATTTTTCCGAGTTTTTCGCAAGGTCCTTCCCGGACAGCAGCAGAGCAGAAAAACCATTGATCTTCTTCCAGCCCACCGAGACTTTGATATGTCTGTCGGGATCGGACAGACCGATCCACTCGCCCCCATTCAGCATCTGCAATCCGCTGCGCTCCTCTTCCGTCATCACATGGAAACCATCCGGAACACAAAGGACCAGTTCGTCATTGATAATGATCTCCTGCATCAGTAAACCTCTTTCTCATTTGATCTGATCCATGCCGGAACCGTCTCCCGCTGTCTGCCTGAATTATCCGATTCCGTTGCCTGATTCTTTCAACTTAAGTGAATCTTTTTTAACTATATACCACCTTACATCCAACGTCCACGATTCCCGGCACCGGAAGGCTTCCGCCGGGATCTTTCCATACCAAAAAAACTGCCTTCCGGCAGTTTTGGCTAAGGTTTTACTGGAGACCGTTGACCAGTGAATTGATCTGATCCGCCGTCAGTCCCGGAGCTCCCGGCGTCGGGTTGTAGAGGATACAGAAATGCGAGTCGCCGTATTCGAACAGAACAACGTTCGCCTGTTCCCCGTCCCCCTTGCATAGGACTGTGAGTCCTTTGACGGACTGTTCCCACTCGGAAGCAAACTTGGCATAGACGCCCGCCAGTTCCTCTGAACCGATCGTGTTGGATTTGCGGATGATCATCTCATTATCCACGGTCTCATACAGTACTTCGAGAAGATCTTCCGAATACCTGTATTTCCACGGCTCCACGTTCTCAGGAATCGCAGAAGTCGGAGGCAGTGAGATGTGCACGCCGGAGCCTTCCATCGCCTCATCCAGATCCAGCGTCTCATTGAACGGATTGACCGTGTTGACGATCTCCCCCTTGATGAACGTGCCGCCCTGTGTGGCTTCGTCGTCTTTCGGACGCCATACCAGTTTGTTCTCTTTTACTTCGAACAGCCCAATTCCATGATTGTACAGTTCCTTTGAAGTGGAAGAACCGTCCGCATCATAGTTCACCTCAGTCGCTTTCGCGTCCTCGTAGACCAGCGTATTCTTTTCCGCATCGTACATTGCGGTCATGACATAGTTTACAACGCGCGCCGCGCTGTCCGGCCATCTCACATTGATCAGAACCGAACCGTCATCGAAAGTCTCCGCTTCCAGAGTCGCCCTTCCGGCGATCTCATCATAATAGAAACCGGCGATCTCTTCCGGAACCGCAGGGGCCTGCTCGGGATCCTTCCCCTCGCCTGAGGAACCGCCAATGCCGCACGCGGTCAAGCCGCACATGCAGCACAGAATCAACAAAACAGAGAACAATTTTCTCATCGATATTATCTCCTTTGTACGGCGCGACAAAAAATCATCGGGACCGTCTCTTATATGATATAGACCATTATATCGCCGATTCATTCAAAAAGAAAAGGGACCCGGCAGATAATGGCCCTTCCGGTTCCCTCAGATTCCTTTCTTTCTGCCGGACATCCTCATATGCGGTTCCCCGCACCGTCAAACAGATGGATCCTGTCGGTGTCGAAGGTCAGAAACACTTTCTGTCCGCGGTAATACCTCAGAGCATCATTGCTGACGATCTTCTCCACCGCAACGAGCTCCTCTCCTCCAAGCAGCAGATGGATATAAAGGTCAGCCTCGATCTGTTCCACATACGTAACTTCTGCAGGAACGCCCTGTCCGCTGACAGCGATATTGGTGCCCCTGATCCCGGCGTCCACTGTAAGATCTCCATTCAGCTTGCGGAGTTGTCCCGGGTCAAGTTTCAGGTCATTTCCCCAGACGGAAAACGAGCCATCTTTGGAAACGGGGATCCGGTCGGCAAAGTTGAAAACAGGCGTTCCCATGAAATCCGCGACAAATCGGCTTGCTGGGAAATTATATACATTGGCTGCGGTATCATCCATTTGAATGATACCGTCCTTCAGTACCACGATCCTGTCTGCCAGAGTCAGCGCATCCGTCTGATAATGCGTGACATAGATAAATGTCGTTTTGTACGCTTCATGGATCCGTTTCAGTTCTTTCCGCAACTGACGGCGCAGAAGGATATCCAGATTGGAAAACGGTTCGTCCAGGAGAAGAACGGAAGGTCTTCTGATCAGTGCACGCGCCAGCGATGTTCTTTGTTTTTCTCCTCCTGACAGTTCTTTCGGATACCGGTTCAGAATCGGTCTCATTCCGAGGAGATCTGCTAAAGCGTATACTTCTTTTTCGATTTCTTCTCTGGGCGTATGCTTCACTTCGAGGGGAAACGCGATATTCTGGTAGACCGTCTGGTTGGGGTATAAAGAATAGTTCTGAAAGACCATTGAGACATCCCTGTCTTCCGCGCGCACATCGGTAAAATCCTTTCCATCAAATAGGACTGTGCCAAGCGTCGGTCTTTCCAGACCGGAAATGATCCGTAACAGCGTGCTTTTTCCGGCGCCGGAAGGCCCGAGAATGACGACGAATTCCCCGTCTCTGACGGTCAGATCGATATGCTGAACGGCGATCACGCCCTCGTTGGACAGGTAAGGCATGCTCTGCTGTTTCTTCAGCATCTCAGTCTTCTGCTTGCGGTCGAAGAGTCCTGATACTTTCACAAAAGGATAGATCTTTGTGACATCCTGCAGACGAATCTCCGGCATTACTGCTTTCCTCCTCTGCTGTTGTTTCTGAACCGTTCTTCCAGATCGACAACCGATTCCGAATCGTCACCGGGAACCTCTTCTTGCACTTCCTCTTCCCCGTTTTCCTCCGCCAGATCATTCTCTTTGATAAACAGAGCGAAATCCTGCTCCAGCGCGGGGCGGATCAGATCCGCAAACAGGGCGGGCACGATGAACAGCGCAACAGGGAAAAACTGAGCCGCAAAAGCGAGCGCAGCGAATAAAAGGATACGTATGATATTCCTCAGCGGCCGCTTCATCGCGAAATAGGCGGCGAGCCGGATGATCGAGACCGGACCGGCAGTGAACCGCGACAGAACAGGCGGAATAATCAGAATGATCGAAGCGACCGACAGCGAAATGATCACACCGAGGATCATATACAGCATTCCCCAGATACTGATCCTGAAGATCTGATAGCCGGTCCACAGGCCTTCGGCAACGAATAGAAGCGCAACGATCACGATCAGGGAAAGAATGATTCCCTGTCTCAGATTCAGCTTAAAGGAATCAAAAAAGTCCCTGAAAATGCCGTTCCCGTTTTTTCTGCCGAAAATGACCGTTCTTACAGAATGGTACATCGCAGCCGAAGAAGCGACGACCGTGACCAGCGGCAGGGAAAACACAAGCCATAATACGCTTACGATCAGCATATTGGCTATTGCTTCCAGGAACTTCATGAATGTTCAGCGCGGACACCCGTGACTTCAGTCATGGGAGGAGCGCTTCCTCCTTTACTTGTAGTTTTGCAGGTTTTTTAAAATTATTTTGCCACTGTCCCCTGAATGGGACAGTGATCGTGGTAAGATCGTGCTGTCAGAGAATA
>CAMKDB010000010.1 GCA_946411155.1 uncultured Faecalibacterium sp. | reverse complement strand
GCTCCGGCACTCCGGGGCACGGATCGGTGGGGACGACCGGGGTGAAACCGTACTTCTCCAGCAGGGACTTCACTTCGGAGTATTTCTCCGGCGCTTTTTCGCTGTAACGGTCAAAATCGCAGAAATAGACGATCGGCTTGTCGCTGGTCATCGTGGGTTCCACGGACAGTTTCTCCGCGGGTTTCGCACGGCGCGCCTTTGCCTTGGATTCCTCCTGGATGTCCGCCATCAGGAGCTTCAGGGCATCAAAATAATCGCCTTCAATGACCTTGCAGGAACCCAGAATATCCACCGAGAAGGGCAGGTCATGATTGGGGACGACGTTGCCGCGCTCATCGATGAGGGCGTCGGCAGTCCAGCGTACGCCGGTGTACTTCTCGCCGGTGGGACGGATGTCGCGTGTATAGGCGTAGCATTTCGCTTCCTTCGCGTAAGCCATGCCGATCTCAAAGACCGTTCCGCCGTCCGGGCTGTATCCGCGGTAGTTGTCCAGGTTCGCAATGATCGCAGTGGAATTATCCATGGAGACTTCACAGTTCTTCAGAATATTCGCCCCGCGCTCTTTTTTGGTCATTTCGTCCCAGGGTTTCTGATCCTTCTTCTCTTCCGCGGGCTTGGGATCACCGGGCAGGGCGACCTTAAAACCGTGGAACAGGGAATACTCCCTGTATGCCTGCAGACTGTTGCCGCCTCTCGGCCAGAAACAGTTCGGACCTGCAATGTACAAACTCTCGTCTTTGTTCATGATTTCCCTCCTGTATTGATTTGTTACTATTTCTATTTTACGTCCCGGATACCGGCAAGTAAATTGACACTCTATGGGAATTCCGTTTCCGTTTTTTGTCTGTTTTGACGCTGATCACGCCTTATGTTCTTTGTACATGAACTGGTAGATGAAATAGGTCGCAAAACCAAATCCGATGGGAATGATCATCGCCAGAAAGAAGGATATATTGTCCGCTACCAGATTCATGATAGGCGTTGCCACCAGATAGGCGATGCCGGAAGCGAATCCGGTCGCCGCTGTGGCGGAGGAGGAATGCTCCGGATACTCATTGCAAGTCAGGACCACCGTCATGGTGTAGGCGCTTCCGCTGATGACACCGCTGCAGAACATCAGGACCATCCAGACGATAGGCCGGTTGGCCATCAGGCAGACCAGACTGCACACCGTGCAGAACAGCGACTGAAACCGCAGATAACGGATGGGATTGAGTCTCGGTGCCAAAGGGATATACAGGAACCGGCTGATCATCTGCCCCACCGTATAGCAGGTCAGAATGAAATTGCGCAGCGCTGTCGTATACACGTCAGGAGCCGTGAAACTGAAGTAGACCGGAAGCATTCCGGAGAAATAGCCGTAAAACGCCATGGTAACGCCGGAACAGATGAGTGCGAGCATATTCCTGCTGCGAATCATTTCGGAGATCGCGAGTTTGGAATCCTCGTGGTCCTCACGTTTCACCGTCTTCTTCTCAGGCTGACGGACCAGAATCAGGACAGCAGCAAAGGAAACAGCTGTCAGCAGGAAGAACCATCCCAAGATCTTATAACTTCCGGACCAGTCCATTCCAAGGACTTCCAGGACTACCGTATTGAAAGTCGGAGCCACCGCGCTGCCCACCGCGAACAGGGTGTACAGGATACCGATATACCTGCCGCGCTGCTCGCCGTACAGATCACTGACATAAACCGTAGTCAGATTGTTAATCCAGTAGCCGACCATCCCCTGCAGGCAGTTTGCGACAAGGAAGACGCTCATGGCAGGCGCTGTCCCGATGACCATCAGCGCGACGGTCAGGATGCCACACAAGACAGCCAGTAGTTTACCTTTATCGAACCGGTCAGCCAGACGGATGATGATCAGATTGATCAGCAGGTTGCCGATACTGGACGAAATGGTGAACAGAGAAGATTCCGTCAGCGAAATCCCATAGTGCGTGATGATGAACGGCGCAAGACTGCTGTACATGGAACTGGACAGCGAAAACGCGAACATCATGACACAGCAGTAGATCATGAAGACACGCACGCGGGCGGAGTTGGATAATCTCTGAGACATGTTTCACCTATTTTTCAGCTATTGATTCTTTCTTTTTATCTTATTCTAACAAATCCGCTTGACCCGCTATATGACATATGTCATATTAATAAAGTCAAAGGAGGCAGTCACATGCGCGAAATCGGATTTCCGGCGGAAGGCGAAGAACTGCTGCGCCGGTACGGAATTAAAAAAGAACAGGTCTCGCCCGTTCAATTCAATAAAGGAGAATCGGTCCTGGAACAGGGGTTCCCAGTCCGTGCGCTCTATTTTATCGTTTCCGGATCTGCCCGGATTCAGACCTACAGTGCGGACGGAAAGATGCTTTCCTTCGGCACAGCGGGTTCCGGATCCGCTCTCGGAGACATGGAACTGCTCATGGGGCTGGAGAATTCATGCAACACTGTCATGGCTCTGACAAAACTGGTGTGCCTCGCACTCCCCTATACATCAGCCGCACGTCTGGCTAAGACGAATCCGGCTCTGTCCTATCAGCTTGGCCATAACGCTGCATTGCTGTGGTGGTACCGGAACAACAATTACGTCTCTGCTTTCACCATGGATGCACAGACCCGGTTGTGCGCATACCTGCTGGAGAACGCGCCGGACGGCGTCATACGCATTCCGCTCACCGAGATCAATTTTGCGGTAAGCACCAGCTACCGGCATCTGCTTCGTCTCATACGGAGTCTTGTTGAGGAAGGTATTCTTGCAAAAGAAGGGAGAAATTACCGGATCCTGAACGCAGCCGAACTGGAAAGACGTGCCACGGTCTAATCCTTTTCCGGCTCCCGGCTGTTTAGCATGCGCTGTCTGTACATGCGCGGACTCATGCCGTATTTCCGTGTGAAAGCCTTATAGAAAGCGGAGTAATCCCGGAATCCGCTCTCCTCAAAGGCGGTCCGTACGCTTCCGCTGAGCAGCGCGTCCGCCGCGGTCTCCAGCCGACGGGCAATGACGTATTGATGAAGAGACATTCCCGTCTGTTCCCGGAAAAGATGTGCGAGATGGAATTTGCTGACGAACAGCGACGCAGCGATTTCGTCTCCGGACAGGTCCCGGTCCAGATTCTCTTCTACGTAGGAGATCGCCTTATCCACAAGATTCTCCTCCGCAGCGATATCTCTCCCTGCAACTGACTGTTCATATACCGCTCTGCTCACCGACAGGAGAAGTCTCCGCATCTGGATGGCTTCTCCTGTTTTTTTGCCGAAATGCTCCGTACGGGTTTCCCGGATGAGTGCCGTCACCGCAGCGCGGACGTCGCCGAACTGTGCCAGCGTTAACGGAAAAACACAGCAGCCGGTGGTCTTTGCCCAGGACATGGCAAACCCAAGATCCGGATATTCCCCGCACAGTCCGCTGTAACAGTCCGCGGAGATCCAGAACACATACCTCGCATAAGGTACTTCCAGATCATGATTGATGAGTCGGTGCTTCTGTCCAGGCCGGATCAGGATCAGACTTCCCGGCGCGATGCGGTATTCCGTTTCGTCCACCGCCATGGACACATCGCCGGAAAGCAACAGATAAAATTCATAGAAATCGTGAGCATGGTCCAGAATGCCGGAGATGGTCCGGTCACTGTAAAAGAAGATCTCGTAGTCACTCCGGAGCAGATATTGCCGGGTATTGAACGCGGAACGGAGATCCTTTTCCATCCATCCATCTTCCTTTCGCAAGATTTGCAATAATTTTAGCAGTTTTCCCAATAATACGCACCTTTTTTTCTGTCATGATAAAAGTATAAATATGCCGCTGAGGGAGGAAACAGAAAAATGGAAATGACAATGCGCTGGTACGGTTCCAAATGGGATACCGTCACACTCAAACAGATCCGTCAGACCCGCTACGTGACCGGGATCATCACCACCCTGTATGACACGGTGCCGGGAGAAGTCTGGCCCCGTGAACGGATCCGTGCCCTGAAAGAGGAAGTGGAGGCGGCAGGCCTGCACCTCGCAGGCATCGAAAGCGTCAATATCCATGACGATATCAAGGCGGGCAAGGGCGACCGCGACCGTTATATCGCCAACTACATCCAGACGCTGGAGAATCTGGGTAAAGAAGACATCCATCTGGTCTGTTACAACTTCATGCCCGTCTTCGACTGGACCCGCACGGAACTCGCGCGTCTGCGTCCGGACGGTTCCACGGTGCTGGCGTACACCCAGCAGGCTGTGGACGCCCTGGATCCGGAGACCATGTTCACCTCCATCTCCGGCGACATGAACGGATCGGTCATGCCGGGCTGGGAGCCGGAACGGCTCGCCAGGGTGAAGGAACTCTTTGAACTTTACCGGGATGTGGACAGTGAAGCGCTGTTTGCCAACCTGAAATACTTCCTGGAGAAGATCATGCCGGTCTGCCGTGAGTACGACATCAATATGGCCATCCATCCGGACGACCCTGCATGGAGCGTATTCGGTCTGCCCCGCATCATCACGAACCAGGAGAATATCCAGCGGATGATGAAGATGGTGGATGATCCGCACAACGGTGTCACCTTCTGCTCCGGCTCCTACGGCACCAACCGGAAGAACGATCTACCCGCCATGATCCGTTCCCTGAAAGGTCGGGTACACTTCGCCCACGTACGCAATCTGTACTTTCACAGTGACGATAACTTCGAGGAAGCCGCCCATCTTTCCGAAGACGGTTCCTTCGATATGTATGAGATCATGAAAGCGCTGTATGACATCGGTTTCGAAGGTCCCATCCGTCCTGACCACGGACGCATGATCTGGGACGAAGTAGCTATGCCCGGTTATGGTCTCTATGACCGTGCGCTCGGTGCCGCTTACCTCTGCGGACTCTGGGAGTCCATCCGGAAAGGAGACCGCAGATGAAATTGAAAGATGTGGTGAGAGACCGCGCCATCTGGGAGAAAAAGGGGTATTCCGTATTCTCCTATGACCGCGGCCGGATGATCCGGACGACCCGGAATGAGCCATCCTGGGTCCATTTCGGCAGTGGCAACCTGTTCCGCGCGTTCCAGGCTGTTTTCTGCGACGAACTGCTGGAACGCGGACTCACGCAGACCGGCGTCATCGCCGTCAGCGGCAGGGACGCCTCCATCATGGACACCTACTACCGCCCGATGGACGACCTGCATATTGCCGTCACACTGAAGAAGGACGGGTCCGTGGAAAAACGTGTGATCGGTTCGGTGGCGGAGAGCCTGCGGATCGACGATACCGCCAGACTGGAAGAAATCTTCCGTTCCCCGTCGCTGCAGGTCATTACATTCACCATTACGGAGAAAGGCTACCGGGTTCGTCCCGATGATCCGGATCTGAGCCGCACGCCGGAGGAGGCGGAAGGTTATCTCGGAAGAGTCGCCGCGCTTCTGTACGCACGGTACCGAGCGGGTGCGCTGCCCCTTACCGTCTGCAGCAATGACAACTGCTCCCACAACGGCGATATTCTCCGCGACGGGATACTCACCTACGCTTCCGCATGGCAGGATGAAGGTTTCTGGGACTACCTGAACACCGCCGTTTCCTTTCCCATCTCCATGATCGACCGCATCACTCCAAGACCGGACAGCGGCGTATCGCAGATGCTCCGTTCTGACGGCGTGGAAGACGTGGATCTCCTGCCTTCGGACCACTATATGAACTGCTTCGTCAATACCGAGGAGACCGCCTATCTGGTCATCGAGGACCGGTTTGCCAACGGCCGCCCCCTGTGGGACCAAGCAGGAGTGCTCTTCACAGACAGAGACACCGTGGACCGGACCGAGAAAATGAAGGTCGGCACCTGTCTCAATCCCCTGCATACCACGCTCGCTGTATTCGGATGCCTGCTGGGCTACGACCGGATCTGGAAAGAGATGGAGGATAAAGATCTTGTCCGCCTCATCCGCCATGTTGGCTATGACGAAGGTCTGCCGGTGGTCACGGATCCCGGGATCCTCTCTCCGGAGGAATTCCTCCGGACCGTGCTGGAGGTCCGTCTGCCCAACCCGTTCATGCCTGATATGCCTCAGCGTATCGGCATGGACACTTCTCAGAAGATTCCCGTCCGTTTCGGGGAGACGCTGAAATCCTATCAGAAAAAAGGACAGAATCTCTCCTGTCTGACCTATATTCCCTTCGTTTTCGCCGGATGGCTGCGTTACCTCACCGGGATCGATGACCGCGGCAAACGCTTCGAGATTCCTTCCGACCCGATGCTTCCCGAACTGACCGGTATCATGGGTACCTATTCACTGGGCAGTCATCCTTCGCAGAAAGATCTGGAGGCCCTGCTGCGCAGGACCGATCTCTTCGGAGTCGATCTCGTCGAAGCCGGACTGTCCGGCAAAATTATCACCGCTCTTGGGCAGATGCTTGTAGGACCCGGCGCTGTGCGCCGGGCACTGGAGGAACTGAAATGAATGCATTCATGGACCGGGATTTCCTTCTGGAGACCCCCACCGCACGCCGTCTGTTCCATGACTGGGCGGAAAACATGCCCATCGTGGACTATCATTGCCACCTTTCCCCTCTTGAGATCAGGGAAGACCGGCATTATGACAACATCACGCAGCTCTGGCTCGGCGGCGACCATTACAAATGGCGTCTCATGCGTGCAAACGGTGTGCCCGAAGCGTACATCACCGGAAACGCTCCGGACAGGGAAAAGTTTCTGAAATGGGCAGAATCTCTTGAGACCGCCATCGGCAACCCGCTGTATCACTGGAGCCATCTGGAACTCCGGCGCTATTTCGGTTTCACCGGCCATCTCACCTCGGAGAACGCGGATGAGGTCTGGGAACTGTGCAATGAAAAACTGAAGACCTGTTCCGCGAGATCGTTCATCCGTATGTCCAATGTGAAGGTCGTCTGTACCACGGACGATCCCGCAGACACGCTGGAACATCATGAGGCGCTGTCCCGTGAACCGGATCTCGGGTTCCGCGTCCTTCCCGCCTGGCGTCCGGAAAAAGCGATGTGTCCGGAACTTCCCGGATTCAGCGGTTATATCCGCCGTCTGGAAGACCTTACCGGTTCCCCCATCCGCAGTTTCTCCGGACTGGTCCGCGCTCTCGATACACGTATGGATTATTTCGAAGCGCGGGGCTGCGTCCTTTCGGACCATTCTCTTCCTTACGCGATGTACCGTCCCGCGACAGAAGATCAGCTTGATCTTATCCTCATGGAAGCGCTGAACGGCAGACCCGCGGATCCGGAACAGGCTTTGCAGTTTAAGACCATGCTTCTTCTGGAACTGGCAAAAGGCTATGCGCGCAAAGGCTGGGTCATGCAGCTCCATTTCGGTGTGCAGCGCAATCTGAACACCGGCCTCTATCAGACATTGGGCCCGGATACTGGCGGAGACGCCATTGACGACTATGGTTCCTCCGCGGAGTTGGCGGGACTTATGGACGCCATGGACAGAGCTGGCGCACTTCCTAAAACGATCCTCTATTCCCTGAATCCCAACGACAACGCTGCCATCTGCTCCGTCATGGGCAGTTTCCAGAACGGCCCCTGCAGAGGGAAGATCCAGCAGGGAAGCGCCTGGTGGTTCAACGACAACCGTAAAGGTATGGAAGAGCAGCTTACAACGCTCGCAAGCATGGGACTTCTCTCCGCTTTCGTCGGCATGCTTACGGATTCCCGGAGTTTCATTTCCTATCCGCGCCATGAGTATTTCCGCCGCATCCTGTGCAATCTCATCGGGCGCTGGGTGGAAAACGGCGAATACCCGGATGATGAACGGCTTCTGAAGCGGATCGTGGAAGACATCTGCTACAACAACGCCGTCTCCTATTTCGGTTTCTGAATCTTTATGTTTTTTCCGGACCGCGGCATGCCCAATCCCATGGGACATTCCGCGGTCTTTTCTTTTTGGGCATTATGGTCTAAAATTACTTTTAACCATTTAAAGGGGTAAAAGCTATGGAAAAGAAAAAGAAATCGCTTGTCGGACTCGGAGAAAAACTTGGTTTTATGAGTTTCTCCGCCTCGACCAACATCGTGTTCAACTTCAAGAGCACCTATTACAAGTTCTTCCTGACCTCCATCCTTCTGATCGATCCGATCGCCGCCTCCAACATGGCGGTCATCGGCACTATCTGGGACGTGGTCAACGACCCGCTGCTCGCCGTATGGGCGAACAACGTGCGGTTCCGCTCCGGGGAGCGCGTCCGCCCCTGGCTGCTGTGGATCGCTGTGCCGTACGGGTTGGGCATGGTCTCTCTTTTCACGGATTTTCACGTTTCCGAACGCTGGGACATCATTCTTGGCCTCGTGATGTTCTTCTTCTATGAGATCGCGAACACCTTCCGCGGCATTCCGTACAACGGCATGGGTGCTTTGGCGTCTCCGGATGACTCGGACCGGAAAGCCATCAACGCTTTCCGCTCCCTCGGCGGGTGCCTTGGCTCCGGAATCGGTGCGGTAGCCGTCCCCTTCATCGTGAAGATGTTCGGCGGACTGAAGGATCACAAGGTCATCAATTCCAGCGATTCTCCGGCCATCTTCCGGTCCGCCCTGTTCATGGGCGCGCTCATCATCGCCGGATGCCTGATCCACTATTTCACGACGAAGGAGCGCGTGAAACAGGTCTCCGAAAACGAGGAGAAGATCGGCATCGTGGATACCTATCGCATGCTGTTCAAATGCAAGTCCTGGGTGCGCAACATGTTCTATATCATGAGCTACGGCGTATCCACCTGTCTGCTGACTTCGTCCATTACCTATTACTGCGCCTATGTGCTGAATAACTCCGCGCTGGCTACACCGGTCATGGCCGTTTATCTGGTCTTCTCCATCCTTTTCTCCATTCTGACGCCCAGGATCGATACCCTGCTGGGCAGGAAGAAGACTATGGCGGTGGCTGCGGTCGTCCAGATCGTGGGCAAGATCCCCTTTATCCTGAATCCCTATAACATGGTCAACGGTTTCATCAACGCAGCAGCGGCCGGCATCGGTCTGACCATGACCTTCATTCTTTTCAACACCAACCGCAACGCCATCTCCGACATCGTGGAGGTGCAGAACGGCAGAAGACTGGACACCATGGTGTCCACCGGAGACAATCTGGCGTCCAAGATCGCGGAAGCTGTCGTGGATAAACTGTTTCTGGTCGCCCTCGCTGCTGCCGGATTCTCCGCTCAGCTGGCAGATGAGGGAAAACTGCAGAGCGTCGCGACGCAGAACACCATCAATGCGCTTCTGGGCTGGATTCCCGCACTGGTTGCCGTGCTGATGCTGATCCTCTGTCTGACCATCGACACCAAAAAAGAATACGAAGAAGCTGTAGCGGAAAGGAGCGCAAAATGAACCCTCATGCCCTGCTTACCAATGAGAAACAGATCGAAGCGGTGGAATCCATCCGTCGCGTGGATGAGAACGGCTACCTCTACCATATGGTCTGCAATTATGACTATTTTGACCTGCCGGAAGCCTTCAAGGTCCTCATCGACGCCGGTTGTTCCACATTCGTCACACGCAACCTGGACGGCGACGTTCTCTTCGTCCGCAACTATGACTACTCCCATTACAAAAACAACGACCGCAAAAACAATCCCCGTACCGGGCTGAATATGATCGTGGAGGGAAACAGTCCGGTGGCAAGATACCGCTCTCTCGGATGCGGGGACGCCTACTGGATCGATTTCAAAAACGGCACCTATGCAAACGGGATGGCGGACGACGGCGTCACCGACCTCAGCGGTTTCGTTCTCTGCCCTCTTCTTTGTATGGACGGCATGAATGAAGCAGGTCTCGCCATATCCATCCTTGCCCTCGCAGTCAAGGCGGACTGGAAGGAGATTCCCTTCGAGTCCTATCCCGAAAAGCTCAACGAAAACAAGGACAACCTCTTTCTGAAAGAGTCCGGAGAAATCCCGGATCCGTACTGGTCCCATGTCTCCTATGGCTCCGTTGCCGTCAACGAAACGGACAGAAAGGCCTGGATCGCGGATATGCCTGTGATCGAAACGAAGAACCCCGGCAAGCCGACTTATCTGCATCCTCTCGTCATGCGGATGGTGCTGGACAGCTGCGCGACAGTGGAGGAAGCCGTCGGCATGTTCTCCAATGTCAATATCAAGGGTGCAATGCCCGGAGCAGACTATCATATCATGGTTGCCGACGCTTCCGGAAAATCACGCCTCATCGAGTGGCTGGGAAACGAGATGGCCGTCACGGATATCGACCATGCAACCAATCATTACGTGGCGAAGGACGATCCTTTCTTCCCGGACGGATGCGGAAGGGATGAAGTCCTCAAGGCAGGACTCTTCCGAACGAGAAAGAACGGCATGCGGGAAGATTTTGTTGAAAACCTCATCCGTCTGGTCATTCAGGATCCCACCAACGGTGCGGACCGGGGAAAGACGCAGTATTCCTGTATCTACAACCTGACGAAAAAGACCATGAAGATCTTCTCCTTCGGAGATATGTCGAAATCCTGGCAGTATTCGCTCTGAAAAAACGAACAAAAAACTCAGGCCGCATAATGCGGTCTGAGTTCTTTTCTGTTCTATAGCAGATCGTCAGCCGACGGAGATCATTCCTCTTTGGATTCAGCTGGGGCTTCCTCAGCCTCATCGGAACCTTTGGCGTTCTTGGAGGCTTCTCTGGCTGCGCGCTTAGCGGCGCGGGCAGCTTCCTTCTCGCCTTCCGCGAGCATGGAGAGGGAGATTCTCTTCTTTTCTTCGTCAACACCAATCAGACGGACCTTGACGACATCGCCGACCTTGACCAGTTTGCTGGGATCATCCACATGCTCTGTAGAGAGCTCGGACAGGTGGATCAGACCGTCGAGTTCGGGGAGAATCCTGGCAAACGCGCCGAACTTCGTCACGGAGACGATGGGCGCCTCGAATTCGGAACCGATCTCATATCCCTTGATCAGATTCCAGGGGTTGTCCTCTTCGCGGCGATAGCCCAGGGAGATCCTGCCTCTCTCCGCGTCGAAATCCTTCACAAAAACTGTGACTTCATCGCCGACCTTCAGCACTTCAGCCGGATTGTGGATCCGCTTCCAGCTGAGTTCGGAGACATGGACCATACCGTCAACGCCGCCGAGATCGATGAACGCGCCATAGTTTTCCAGAGACTTGACCTTACCTGTATATTCCTTACCGACTTCGACAGTCGAGAAGAACTCTTCACGCTTCTTTGCCACGTCGCCCTCAAGAACGGCACGGATCGAACCGATCACGCTCTTGCGCTCTTTTTCGACCTTTGTGATCTTGATCTTCTGGGTGGTGTGCAGCAGTTCGTCGAAAGATTCGCCGCGGCGCAGAGTCGCCTGGCCACCGGGGATGAATACGCGAACGCCCTTGACGGTCGCGACCAGTCCCTTGCTGACGTCATCCTTCTTGGAGATTCCGGTGATGTAGGCATCAACCGGCTCGCCGCTCTCATAGGCCTCGAGCAGTTCTGCCATGCTGGCCTCGTTTGCGACTTTCTTGCGGGACAGTGTAACGACACCCTTCTCGTCCTCGACTTTGGCAACCTGGAAAGTATAAGTCTCGCCGACTTTTACAACATCTTCCGGATTTGTGGAATTGTCCTCAAGCAGCTCATCCATGGGAACAAATCCAGTCTGCTTGCGGCCGATATCGACCACGACCTCATTGGGACGCACTTCGATGACCGTTCCTTCCACGCGCTGTCCGCGATGTACGGGCTTCAGTGTTTCCTCCATCATTGCCTCAAAATCCATAACCTGATTCTCTAACTCGCTCATTCTGGTGAGCACCTCCTTGATAACTAGATACGGTGTGGACGCTCCTGCCGTGACACCGATCTTTTGATAACCGGTAAGCATTTCCAAGTTTAGCTCCCCGGCATTCTCAATACGAAATGTAGGTGCGTACTGCTCACACACTTCCTTGAGCTTTTGGGTGTTCGAACTATTGTGCCCCCCGATAACGACGCAACAATCACTTTCCCGAGCTAATTCAGCCGCCTCGGTCTGTCTCATATTCGTCGCACTACAGATTGTATCAAATGATGTCAAATTTGTATAGTGTTTTTTTGCGTACTTTTCAAAATCAGCATATTTCCCAAGACTGAAAGTGGTCTGCGCAACCATGGAAACCGGTTCGTCTCTGCTGACAGGCAGCGATGAAAGTGGTCTGCGCAACCATGGAAACCGGTTCGTCTCTGCTGACAGGCAGCGTCTTCAGTTCCTCCAAGGTCTCCGCAACCAGACAGCGGCCGGAACAATGGCCAATGATCCCCAGCACCTCATGGTGATCCGGGTTGCCGGCGATGATCACCGTCCTGCCCTGTTCCCCCTGTTCGCGTACGATACGATGGATCTTGGAAACGAAGGGGCAGGTCGCGTCCTTCACTTCCAGACCCAGCTCTTCGCACCGGTCCATGACCGATTGCGGCACGCCGTGGGAACGGATCACCAAAACGGCGCCTTCCGGCGTCTCCTCCGGTTTTCCCACGATGACGCAGCCACGGGACGCCAGTCCGGAGACCACGTCGTCATTGTGGATGATGGGTCCCAGCGTCGCCACCTTTCTCCCGGAATCCAGGAGTTCTTCACAGAGTTTCACTGCCCGGTCCACACCGAAACAGAAACCGGCCGTTTTGGCAAGACGGATCATGCTTCCTCCCCCAGGCAGCGCTTTGCGGTCTCGATTACGGTCCGGATCGATTCCTCCAGTGTCAGATCGGAAGTGTCCACCTCGATCCCGTCCTCCGCAAGTTTCAGCGGAGCGACCTCACGGTGGGAATCATCGTAGTCCCTGCGCTTCAGGTCTGCAAGGACCGCCTCATAGTCGGCCTCCTGCCCTTTCTCCAGAAGCTGGTCGTAACGGCGCTTCGCGCGCACTTCCGGACTTGCCGTCAGGAAGATCTTGCACTTGGCGTCAGGCAGGATCACGGTTCCGATATCCCTGCCGTCCATGACGACGCTGTAACGGCGCGCAAGCCCGCGCTGGGTCTCCAGCAGGAACGCGCGCACTTCAGGCACCGCGGACACAGCGGAAGCTGCCATGGATACCTCCTCGGTGCGGATCAGTCCGTTCACATCCTCTCCGTTGAGGAAAACATGCTGTTCGTCGCCCACATACCGGATATCCACTTCGATTTCCTTCAACAGGCCGATGATTCCTTCCTTGTCCCGGATCTGGACACCTCTGCGCAGGGTATACAGACCGATTGCCCGGTACAGTGCCCCGGTATCCACGTAAATGAATCCCAGAGTCAGCGCCAGCTTTCTGGCAATAGAACTTTTCCCGGCGCCTGCCGGTCCGTCAATTGCAACAGCTCTCATTCTTTTTCTCCTAAGATATGTATTCCGGCAGCATGGCCGGTAGCGAACGCAATGGTCAGATTATAGCCTCCGGTCAGACCGTCGGCATCGATGATCTCGCCGGCAAAATATAAACCTTTTACCAGTTTCGAAGCCATCGTTCTGGGATCAATCTCCCTGGTGGATACACCTCCTGCGGTCACAACTGCCTCTGCGTAGCCCCTCGTTCCGCAGACCGTGACCGGCAGATGCTTGATCAGTTCAGCAAGTCTTCTGCGCTCCGCAGCTGAGATCTGATTGATCTTTTTATCCGGATCGATCCCGGACAGTTCAACGATCACGGGAATCAGAGAACCGGGAAGCAAGGCGTCCAGGCTGTTCCGGAAAAACCGGTTCTTCCCCTCCGAGAAATCCCGGAGGATCCGTCTGTCCAGCGTCTCCGCGTCAAGGGCTGGCTTCAGGTCGATGGCGCACCGTATGTCACCAAGGTCCTGACCTGACAGATAGGCGGACAGGGACAGTGCCAGCGGTCCGGAGATTCCGTCCGATGTAAAGAGCATCTCGCCCTGTTCAGAGAAGAGCGTCTTCTTCTGCCTTTTCGCCGTCAGCGTCACATTCCGCAGAGACAATCCCTCTGCACGGGGGATCCACGCCTCAGAACAGACAAGCGGGACCAGTGAAGGACTGCACGGATCCACGGTGTGCCCTGCGGCCGCCGCCATGCGAAGCCCGTCTCCGTCGCTTCCCGTTCCGGGATAGGAAAGTCCGCCTGTAGCCAAGACCACAGCGTCCGCGGAAAAGTCTCCGTCTGAAGTACGGACGCCGCAGACGAAACTGTTTTCCACGAGGACCTCACGGACCTCTCCCTGACGGACGGTCACGCCGGAGGAAGACGCCGCACGCAGAAGCGCCTCCGAGATGTCCGATGCCTTGTCGCTGACGGGGAAGACCCGCCGGCCGCGCTCCGTTTTCAGGGGCACGCCGAGTTCCTCGAAGAAAGCCATGATCTCTGCTGGTCCGAAGCCGGTCTCGGCGCTGCGCAGAAATTTGTCGCCCCGCAGGATGTTCTCAAAGAACTCCGCATCGGTGCAGTTATTGGTCAGATTGCAGCGTCCCTTCCCCGTGATCCGGAGTTTCCGCAGCGGATCGCGTTTTTTCTCCAGCAGCAGCACAGAAAGGCCGCGTCGTGCAGCAAAGATGCCCGCGGTAAAGCCCGCCGGTCCGCCGCCGACCACGATCACATCCCATTTTTTACCGTGCCGCATCTCTTCTCCTTATTTTCCGTCCGGGAAACTGGTAAACTCCCGGACCGCTTCCCGCTCGGGAAGCCCATACTTCTCTTTTGCATCCGCGATTGCCCGGACAAGGAACGCGATGTTCCGTGCCAGCGTTCTCAGTGTCTGCAGTCCTTCCTTATCTTTCAGTACGTCTTCAGCCGTAAAGCCGTGAACATTGTTCCAGTAATTGGAGGATGCAACCGGCATCTGGGAGATCGTGAAATACTTGTTCAGTACGTCGAATGACGCCGTATTGCCTGCCCTGCGGCAGGATACGACGGATGCGCCGACTTTCATGCGTGTATCGATGCCGGCCTTGGAATAGAACAGGCGGTCCAGGAAAGAGATCAGGTTGCCGTTGGGGGAACCGTAATAGACGGGAGATCCCACGATCAGGGCATCCGCTTCGGCGAATTTCGGCCGCACTTCATTTACCTTATCCTCGATGACGCAGCCATCCCCCTGCTCACAGTAACCACAGCTAAGACAGCCGCGGATCGGTTCGACGCCGACATGAACAATCTCCGTCTCGAACCCTTCCTGTTCCAGAACGTCGGCGATCTCACGAAGCGCGGTGAACGTGCACCCTTTCGCATTGGGACTTCCGTTGATCAGCAATGCTTTAGCCATTGTTCCTCCTCCTGTTACATCGGTGCGAAGATCCTCAGGGAGCCGACTGAAAGGAGTCGGAAAACATATATCCGTCCTTCAGCAGTTCCGTCCCCGTGGATATGCATCCTTTATTCATCAGATATTAACGATTTATTATACCATATTATCATTCTGTTCCGAACGTCGTGTTTCGGGCACAAAAAAGGAGAGGCATTTCTGCCCCTCCGTAAGCCATGATTCCTCACAGATATTTCTCGATGATATAACGCGGTCTTCCCTTGACTTCTGCGTAGATCTTGCCCACGTATTCTCCAACAACGCCCAAAGCAATCAGCTGGATGCCGCCGAGCAGCCACAGAGAGTAAGAAAACACCTCCACCGCCGCAGGGGAAACACCCCAGATTGCGCGGCCGGCACAGATCAGCAGCATCACCGCGGCAATGGCGCATAGTACCACGCCGAGAGTCACGATCAGATCCAACGGTCTTGTGGAAAAACTGGTGATACCGTTCCATGCGAGCGCAAGCATTTTCTTCAGCGGATATTTGCTTTCCCCCGCGAAACGTTCATTACGCTCATAGGTGACGATCTCAGTGCGGTAACCGATGGTGGGAACCATCCCCCTCAGGAAAAGATTCACTTCCCTGTACTCCGCCAAAGCATCCAGCGCGCGGGCAGACATCAGGCGGTAATCCGCATGGTTGAAGACCACCTTCGCCCCCATCCACTCCATGACTTTATAAAATCCTTCGGCGGTAAACCGTTTAAAAAACGTATCCGTCTTGCGTGCGCTCCGCACACCGTAGACGATGTCTGCGCCGTCCAGCCACTTGTCCACCATCTGCAGGATGGCGTTCGGATCATCCTGGAGGTCCGCGTCCAGCGAGATCAGCGCGTCGCAGTCTTCACGGACGGTCATCATTCCGCCCAGAAGGGCATTCTGATGTCCTCTATTGCGGGACAGTTTCACGCCGCGGAACAGTGGATCGCCGTCGTGCAGGTCCTCGATCATTTCCCAGGTTCTGTCCCTGCTCCCGTCGTCCACGAAGCAGATCCGGCTCTCCGACGAGATTTTCCCTGAACCTATCAGGTCAGCCATGATTGCCCTGAGGCGTTTGGAGGTCTCGGGCAGAACTTCTTCCTCGTTGTAGCACGGAACGACCAGATATAAGGTCTTACTCATCTCTCTCCCTCACTTCCAAAGATGTGAAAAAACACCTGAGCATCCACAGGATCGCCAGGATCATACCTCCGTCAGCCGCAAGAACAAGGTAACGGACTTTCTCAGGCAGAAACGACGTGTCATAGAACATCAGGAACAATCTGACGCACAGAAGGATCCCGCCGGCGGCGAGAAGCAACGCGGCGAGCACTTTCCCCACATAGGGTTTCCAGCTGTACTGTCTGCTGTCCACGGTCAGAGCGTCCCCGCTTCAATGGCCATGATCTTGTCCACGCGGACCTTGTGCCTGCCGCCCTGGAACGTCTCTCCGAGATACGCGTCCACCAGTTCTCTGGCAAGCCCAGCACCCACGACGCGGCCACCAAAACAAAGCACGTTGGCGTCATTATGCATTCTTGTATAGCGCGCAGTGAATGTATCGCTGCAGCAAGCCGCGCGGATTCCCTTACACTTGTTCGCAGCCATGCTGATTCCAACACCGGTCCCGCAGATCAGGATCCCGCGTTCGCATTCGCCGCTTTGGATCTTTGCGCAGGCAGCCTTGGCAATGTCCGGATAATCACAGGAAGCCGTGGAAAACGTACCCACATCCTCCACTTCGTATCCCTTTTCAGCCAGATAGCCCTTCAGATCTTCCTTGAGTTCATAACCGCCATGGTCGGCACCAATCACCAGTTTCACTGATCCTTTCCCTCCAGTTTCCTTTTTCTCTCCCGTTCCGCCTGCGAGAGCTGCAGGTAGACGGGCCTGAGTTCATTCGGCAGGACATACTCTCCCCGCCGGTACATCACTTCCGCGATACGGGCAACTTCTCCCGCGTGAACATAGCGGAAAGCTTCACCCGCCTCTTCTGCATCCGGCAGCACGGCAGCCACCATAGGCGCGGCGTCTCCCGCAATCAGGGGATCTGAAATCCCCGCATCCTTGAGGTGCTTCGCGAGTTCCGCCAGAGGCAGGATCTGAGGTTCACCTGCGCGCACAGGCTTTCCATCCGCTATGCGATAAGCGCAGCAATAGACCCGTTTCTGACGCGCATCCAGAACACAGACCAGGTCCCGGTTCCTTTCAGCCAACGGCCAGGCAAGGGCGTCGAAAGTAGACACCGGAACACATGGCGTCTTCCGGACGAATGCCATGCCTTTCACCAGACCAAGTCCGATGCGCAGGCCGGTAAATGAACCCGGGCCAGCTGTCACTGCGAAACAGTCGACCTGCTCCGGTTCGATCCCGGTGCTGCGGAACACTTCGTCACAGCGTACGAGAAGCGTCTCGCTGTGTGTCAGGCCCTCATTTGCATATGCTTCATACAGGATCTCTCCGTCCCGCACGGCAGCTGCGCTGCCCGCAGCGGCGGAGGAATCTACTCCAAACACGATCAAAACAGTTTCCTGGGGGATTCGACGCGGAAGAACCGCTCGTCCCCTTCTCCTTTGCTGATAGTCAATCGGATCGCATCCGCATCCACTGCGAAAGGCACGTTCTCACTCCATTCCATGAACACAATGCCCTTCCCGTCAAGGTAATCATAAAAGCCGGTACTGTACAGATCGTCCTCCGAGACGATGCGGTACATATCGAAATGAGCAAACAATCCTTTCGGCGTGCGGTACTCATTGACAATAGAGAATGTGGGACTGGAAACTGCGGCATCACATCCCAGTCCGCGGACTACGCCTCTTGTGAACGCGGTCTTCCCTGCCCCAAGGTCTCCGTACATAGCCACCACATCCCCGGGCAGAAGCACCTCAGAGAAGCGTTCTCCCAGAGTCTCCGTTTCCGTCTGGCTTCGGGTATCGAAAGAATAGCAGAACATACAGGCTCCATTCAGCGGGAAGTTCTCTCCCTCTTTTATCATAGCACGAACAGGCGGCGGGTGCAGTCTTCGCCCACCGGAACTGGCATCGTGCGGTTCAGATTGTAGAAATCATCCGCACTCATCTCCTCGGCGATCATTTCCGACGCCAGAGGTGAAGAAGCTGCCAGCGCACGGACATCGGCAGAGAACGGGACTGAAGCAGTCTCTTTCATAACGGAGAGGACCTCTTTCCCACGCTCCCCGATCGCCAGGATCCTGGCATAGGGAGGATATACATCCTGAGAACCGTACAGACCGAGCACCGCGCAGAGCGTCATCCGTTTAACGCGGCTCATGGTATACCTGCGGGTCTTCACCGCTTCAAACAACCCATCCAGCGAAGCAGCGTTTCCTGCCGCACGATAGATCCTCTGATCCAGTCCGCCCTTTCCGTCCGGGAGTCGGGCAAGCTCCGTTTCCGTACAGTCGCGCAGACGCAGCAGGCAAGTCCTGCTGAAGCTGTCCGCGTCCGGACCGTTACATTCCCTGTAGACAGGAATCAGGTCGTCAGGCACAATGCCTTCCAGCGGCAGGCCTTCCCGCATCCTATCTCGGATTCCGTGGGCATTCCAACCGTCTTCGGTTCGGCGGACCGTAACAGGCAGCAGTCCGGAGCCCTCCGCCTCCAGTGCCTTCAGATAATCAAGGGCAAGCAGATTGTTTCCGCCTCTCAGGGCATCGGCTTTCTCCTGCCCGAGGGTCATGCTGAGGACCTGTTCCTGTGCCGCAGGATACGGCATTCCGTTTTCCTGGCGTTTCCGGATCCCGTCAACCGTATCGGGAGAACAGAGCACAGCGGCAGCCTCCCTGAGCAATTCAAGATCCCCGCACTCACTTCCGAACAGCAGGGTACCGGCCGCTCCAACGGCATCCAACAGACGGACGCCTGCTGCTGCAAAGCGCTGGGAAGAAGCCAGTGCAAACCGGACCGGCAGTTCCAATACCAGGTCAAACCCGTGTCTTGCCATCGCCTCGGCTCGGTCGAACTTCGACATGCAGGCGGGTTCTCCGCGCTGAACGAAATTCCCCGACATGACGCCGATTACGGCGTCTGCGCCGAGGTCTTTTGCAGCCTTCGCAGCCTTTTCATGGCCGAAATGAAAGGGGTTGCATTCGCAGATTATTCCAGTCACCTGCATTTTGCTTCCCCCTCTTTGAAATCACTATTTGAATTGTTATAATTATATGGTTGAAAAAAACGCTTGTAAAGCGACGGAGGAGATAATACATGAAGGTACTGGTCATCAATGCAGGCTCCAGCAGCCTGAAATATCAGCTGATCGAGATGAACGACGAGAGCGTCATCGCGAAAGGAAACTGTGAGCGGATCGGCATCGACGGGCTCATCACCCATAAGGTGACCGGCGGCGCCACCGTGACGAAGGAGATCCCTTTCCCGACCCACAAGGAAGCCTTCCTTGAAGTCGTATCCCAGCTCACCAGCGGTGAGGGCAAGGTCCTGGACGATGTCAGTGAGATCGTCGCTATCGGACACCGCGTCCTCCACGGAAGCGAGATCTACAAAGTATCCACACTGGTCACCGATGAGGTCATCGACACCATCATGGCGCTGAGAGAACTCGGACCTCTCCACAACCCGCCTCAGGCTGTCGCTCTGAGAGCCTGCCGCGAAGTCTTCGGCGAGAACGTGCCTATGGTCGCCGTTTTCGATACTTCCTTCCATCAGACCATGCCTCCCAAAAGCTACATCTTCCCGATTCCCTATGAGTATTATGAGAAATACTCCATTCGCCGCTATGGTTTCCACGGGACCTCCCACCGCTTCGTAAGCAAGCGCTTCTTTGAACTGACCGGGAAGGAGCCGGAAGGAACGAGAATCATCGTATGCCACCTCGGCAACGGCAGCTCCCTCTGCGCGGTCAAAGACGGCAAGTCCTTCGACACCTCCATGGGCTTCACCCCTCTGGACGGTTTCATCATGGGCACCCGCGCGGGCGGCATCGATCCCTCTGTCGTGACCTTCATTCAAAACAAGGAAGGTCTGACCCCCGATCAGATGAGCGACCTGATGAACAAGAAATCCGGTTTTCTCGGCGTCAGCGGTATCTCCAGCGACTGCAGGGATATCCGCAATGCCGCTCAGGAAGGCAATGAACGCGCTCAGCTTACGCTGGACATCCTGGTCCACCAGATCAAGAAGTTCATCGGCGGCTATGCGGCAGAAATGGGCGGTCTGGATGCCGTTCTCTTCACCGGCGGTATCGGCGAGAACGATGACAGCATCCGCGAGCGGATCTGCAGCGATATGGAATTCCTCGGACTGTACATAGACCCCGAACTCAATCATGAAGCCAGCCGCAGAGAGGCGGTTTTCTCTGCTCCGGAAAGCAAAGTCCTCGCCATGGTCCTCCCCACCAACGAAGAGATCATGATTGCCAGAGATACGCTGGAAGTTGCCCACCTCGTCTGAGTTGTAAATATCCATTGGTTAAACCGAAGGGAGACTGACCGTCTCCCTTCTTTTTTGTACGGAAATTAAAATAGTGTTCCGGGCACGCATAACGACGTGCCCGGAACGAAGAGATAGAAGGGTTGTGTCCCCTTGCGCAAAAGACGCTGTTCCCAGAGAAACATAATGAAAGCAATGATGAAAGGATGATGGCAATAGAGGGTTGGAACAGTGTCTGATGTATCGATAATTAATTCACGCGGACTTCCGCTGTCAGCTTGGTGGCTTCCTTATAAGGCCGGAACAGGAGATACAATGTAACGGCAAGGATCACCAGAGACAGGACCACACCGACCACATTCGCAGAACCGAGGAACAAATTGCCGAGGTTATAGCAGACGAAGGCGCACAGATAAGCGAAGCCGCACTGATAGCCGATGGCGAACCAGGTCCACTTTCTGCTGTTCATCTCCCTCTTGATTGCGCCGATTGCAGCAAAGCAGGGTGCGCACAGGAGATTGAAGACCAGGAAGGAGAATCCGCTGGATTTGGTGAAAGCCTGCGCAAGCACATGGTATGTGCTCTCTTCTCCGCCGCCGTACAGGATGCCCATCGTGCCGACGATGTTCTCCTTCGCAACGAGTCCGGTGATGGAAGCAACGGTCGCCTGCCAGTTCCCCCATCCGAGGGGTGTAAAGATCCACGCCAGCGCACTGCCGACACGGGCAAGAAGGCTCATATCGATCTCATCTTCTTCCAGCATCCGGAAGCCGTCTTCCGCGAATCCGAAATAAGTGGTGAACCAGACAACGATAGTGGAGAGCAGGATGATGGTCCCGGCTTTTTTAATGAAGGACCAGCCGCGCTCCCACATGGAGCGGAGCACGTTGCTCAGGGTCGGCCAGTGATATGCCGGCAGTTCCATAACAAAGGGAGCGGGGTCTCCGGCGAACATCTTCGTCTTTTTCAGGATGATACCGGAGATGATGATGGCAGCCATACCGATGAAATAGGCGGAAACTGCGATCCACGGAGATCCTCCAAAGATCGCTCCTGCGACCATGCCGATAAACGGAGTTTTCGCCCCGCAGGGGATGAACGTTGTCGTCATGATGGTCATTCTGCGGTCACGTTCATTTTCAATCGTACGGGAAGCCATGACGCCGGGAATGCCGCATCCGGTACCGATCAGGATCGGGATGAAGGATTTGCCGGACAGGCCAAACCGGCGGAAGATCCGGTCAAGGACGAACGCGATACGGGTCATATAGCCGCATGCTTCAACAAACGCAAGCAGGAAAAACAGGACCAGCATCTGGGGAACGAAACCAAGAACCGCGCCGACACCGGCTACGATTCCGTCCAGGATCAGCCCTTTCAGGACATCGCCGCATCCAATAGCGTCCAGAAGTCCTTCAATGATCACCGGAACGCCCGGAACCCATTTTCCGTAAGCAGCCGGATCCGGTTCTTCGCCTTCGTATTTCTCGAAGACTTCCATCGCGCCGCTCAGATCGTCATAGGTATAAGTGACGTCTTCCGTAGCAAGCGTTTCTTCATCTTCCAGCGTATAATCTGCGGTCGCGCTCTTGTCGACTTCCGCATACGCCTGTTTCAGCGCCTCAAGGTCGACTTCCTCATCGAGCCCCAGGAATGCGTCGATGACGTTCGCCGCGTCTCCGTATTCCTCTGCGGCTTCTTCATACTCTCCTGCGCCGATTCCGAACAGGTGGAATCCGTCTCCGAATAATCCGTCGTTTGCCCAGTCGGTGGCGTTGGCACCGACCGTGACCATGGAGATGTAATAGATCAGATACATGACCAGTGCGAAGATCGGAAGACCGAGCAGACGGTTCGTCACGACCCTGTCGATCTTGTCGGAGACCGTCAGTTCTCCGACACCGTGCTTCCGGTAACAAGCCTTGCAGACTTCGCCAATATAAACGTAACGCTCATTCGTGATGATGGATTCCGCATCGTCGTCCATCTCCGCTTCCACAGCGGCAATATCCTTCTCGATGTGAGCAAGCGTTTCGGCGGAAAGATTCAGTTCCTGAAGTACTTTCTCGTCCCGCTCAAAGAGTTTGACCGCATACCAGCGCTGTCTTTCCTCAGGAAGATCATGTACTGTCGCTTCCTCTATATGCGCCAGCGCGTGTTCCACAGAACCAGAGAACGTGTGCATCGGGACCGTCTTGACGTTCTGCGCCGCATGGACAGCCGCTTCCGCAGCATCCATGACGCCTTCATTCTTCAGAGCGGTGACTTCGACGATCTTGCAGCCGATCTGACGGCTGAGTTCCTTGAAGTCGATCTTGTCGCCGTTCTTCCGGACCACGTCCATCATGTTGACCGCCATGACGACCGGGATTCCCAGCTCCGTCAGCTGCGTCGTGAGGTAAAGGTTGCGTTCCAGGTTGGAACCGTCCACGATATTGAGGATCGCATCCGGACGCTCCTGGATCAGATAGTTTCTCGCTACGACTTCTTCAAGCGTATACGGTGATAGCGAATAAATTCCGGGAAGGTCGGTGATCACGACGTCGTCGTGTCCCTTCAGTTTTCCTTCCTTCTTCTCGACCGTGACACCCGGCCAGTTTCCTACGAACTGGTTTGATCCGGTCAATGCGTTGAACAGGGTGGTCTTGCCGCTGTTCGGGTTGCCCGCGAGGGCGATTCTGACACTCATTCTTTCGTCCCTTTCCAAGGTTAGCATTTGCTAACTATAAAGTAATAAAAAAGATCATTCGACTTCGATCATTTCGGCATCTCCCTTGCGGAGAGACAGTTCATAGTTGCGGACCGTGATCTCCACAGGGTCACCCAGAGGAGCCACCTTCCGGACATAGATGGACACGTTCTTCGTGATGCCCATATCCATGATCCTGCGCTTTACCGCACCTGCACCGTGCAGTTTGACGACTTTGCATGTACCGCCGATCGGCACATCTCTTAATGTCTTCATCATTTCCTCCTGAACCGGTATCGTTATACCATTATTCTCTGCGCCATCTCTTTGCTGACAGCGACTCTGGATTCCTTTACGTTGACAATCAGGTTGCCGCTGATCTCCGCAACAACGGAGACCTTGCCGCCAACCACGAACCCTAGTGTCTCCAGGTGCTGCTTCACTTCCTGGGAACCACCGACTTTCCGGATGATGTTGTCTTCTCCGGGAACCGCAAGTGTCAAAGGCATCATCGATGTTTTCCCCCTTCCATAAAGATGCTCCGCCTCAGCAAAACGGCAGACAGTGGTTAGTTTGCGCTAACCGTTATCGCACCTCATTATAGTTAGCAACCGCTAACTTGTCAACCGTTTTAAGCAGATTTGCCTTTTTTTCTTTTCATGCTTAAAATGGATTTAGAAATAAACGAGGTGTTATCATGGTACTTCAGGAATCCGGCGAAATGTATCTGGAGACGATCCTTGTCCTCTCTCAGAAGGGACAGAGCGTCCGCTCCATCGACGTGGCGGAACAAATGGGATTCTCCAAGCCGTCCGTCAGCCGAGCGGTGGGCAGACTGAAACAAGGCGGTTATCTGCTGATGGACAAGAGCGGCGAGCTGACGCTCACCGATGCGGGAAGAAAGGTAGCTGAGACGATATACGAACGCCATCAGGTGCTTTCCAGTTTGCTGGAGAGTATCGGCGTCGATCCGGTCGTTGCGGCAAATGATGCGTGCAAGATCGAGCACGCCATCAGCGCAGAGAGTTTCAGTGCCCTTAAGAATTATCTGTCGGGGCTTTCTTTCGGAGACCGTACCGAGTGATTCTCACTCTCCAGCACATCCGGGAAACCATTTATCTGATGGAATCAATAACAGGCGCGGCCTTTTCGGTCACGCCTGTTTTCTCCTTCTGTACGGGGTCCGGATCATTTTTTCGTCAGGGAATCATATAGTTTCCTGTTCTCCTTCGAGTAACCGACAAGTACATCGGGATTCTTTTCAGTGATCCTGTTCATAATGTCAGTCAGTTCCTGCTGCAGATTCGCGGTTGCCGGAGATAGTTTGAAACTGTTCCGTCTGCGGGTATGGACACGTACACTCCTGCCCATATAAACTCCGTTAACATAGGAATCCAGAAGATGCATCCACAGAATGTCGCTGTAACGGACCAACATGCCGCTTCCGCGGCTGATGAGAAAATGTTCGCCGAAGATGACATTCTGCTTTTTATTTGTTTCATCCAGCATCCTGGCTGCCTCAGCAAATTCCTCTTCTGTGTAATCACGGATTTCCCTGCGGAATGGGATCTCTGTTCCGAGCCAGATTATGCAAAAAACGGCCGCAAAAAAACCGCTGAAAGTGGCAAACGTCCACCACATCCACGCGGAATTGGTATTAGGATTCTCCGTTGTGTTGAAATAGCATTTTCCGAAGTACTGGACATATTGGTCATCGGGAAGACCGTAAACGTCTTCCACATAGCCGAAAACGGTGTAGTTTACGCTCTTTACCAGACCATACATACGGTAGTTTTCATTGAAATAGTGGGTATAGTCTTCCACTTTTGCGGCTTTCCGTTCCATCTTTTTCATAGCACTGTCGGAAATTACTGAAAGATAAGCTTCACCGGAACTGTCATACAGGACATAGTATGTCTCATCCCTGTAAGTACACACCCACTCATCGAACGCGACCACATCCAGATAAGCGTATGTGCCTAAATCTTCCTTATGATTTTTCAGCCTCTGGACATCGCTTTTGCCGGTCATATTTTTTGATAAAGCCAAGGATTGTCAACTACTCACGAATGAATTCGCGAGCTTGTGCCTGCCCGGTGGTAACAGACG
>CAMKDB010000009.1 GCA_946411155.1 uncultured Faecalibacterium sp. | reverse complement strand
CGGCTTCATGCGGCTTTACGCGCTTAACCAGCGTGATGATGCGGTCCACGCAGGTGTCCAGTTCCTCGAGCGTCAGCGTGCCTTCCGCCAGCGCCTTGGTGATGAAGCCACGGTTGGCGCAGTCGTTGCCGGGCATCTCCAGATCCAGTCCCGCCGCCAGTCCGCGGTCGCGGGAATGGACGGCGCCCCAGTCCGAAATGACGGCGCCCTTAAAGCCCCACTCATCCCGCAGGATATCCGTGAGGATCTTTTTGCTCTCGGAGGTGTGTTCGCCGTTGACCAGGTTGTAGGAGCACATCAGCGTGGTGGGCTGGCTCTTCTTCACCGCGGTCTCGAAGCCGGCGAGGTAGATCTCGCGCATGGCGCGCTCGTCCACCACCGCGTTATAGCTCATGCGGCGGTATTCCTGGTTGTTCATCGTGAAGTGCTTCAGGGAGGTGCCCACGCCGCGGCTCTGAACACCGCCGATGTAGGAGGCGGCCAGTTCGCCGGTGAGGTAGGGGTCCTCGGAATAATACTCAAAGTTGCGCCCGCACAGCGGGCTGCGCTTGATGTTCACCGCGGGTCCCAGGATCATGCCCACGTTGTAGGCCTGGCATTCCTCGCCGATGGCCTCGCCCATCTCCCGGAAGAGGTCCCGGTCGAAGGAGCAGGCGGTGAGGCAGCCGGAGGGGAAGCAGACGGAAACGGCGCTGTCCACTTCGCCTTCCTCCACTTTCCGCAGGCCGATGGGGCCGTCCGTCATCATGATGGAGGGGATCCCGAGGCGTTCCACCGGGAAGGTGTGCCAGGCGCCGTGTCCGGTCACCAGGCGGATCTTTTCTTCCAGTGTCAGCTGGGAAACGAGTTCCGGATAATTCATAGTGATTCTCCTTTATTTCAGCGGTTTTTTCACATTCTCATTTTAGAATAACGGGCAGGGGACGGCAAGCGGTGATGCGGTCCGGCAGGACGTCGCATTCCACGGCCAGCACCCGCACGCCGGCGTCCCCGGCCGCCCTCAGCGCGCTGCCGAAATCCGGATCCGTGGCGTCGTTGGGGACCAGATAACGCATGCCCGCCATCTGCACGACGAAGAGCACGTACGCGTCAAAGCCTTCCGCCTTCGTGCGGATCAGCTCCCGGACGTGGCGCGCGCCGCGGACCGTTGGCGCGTCGGGGAAGCGGCAGACGCCGTCCTGCTCCAGCGTGCAGCCCTTCACCTCCAGGAACGCCTTCCGGTCCCCGTCCTCGATGTAGAAATCGAAGCGGGAGGAGCCGTGGGTGTATTCCCGCCGGTAGACGGCGTCCGGGGAGAACAGGCCGGAGCGGGGAAGCCATTCTTCCGCCAGGTCGTTGGGGATCTGGCTGTCGATATTCACCGTCATCCGGGAACCGTCCGGCAGCGTCTTCTCCGCGGCGATGAGATCGTAGCGGGTCTTGCGCGCCGGATTGTCCGACCGGCTCAGCCAGACGGCGCATCCCGGGACGAGCAGTTCCCGGCACCGTCCCGTATTCTTGACATGGACCGTCTCCTCGCCCCGGTCCGTGCGGACCTGCGCGAGAAAGCGGTTCGGCCTGCGGAGGAAGACCGCGGGTTCCACATGGGCGTATTCCATCTTTTCACACTCCGGATGAGATCTGTCTCCATTACAGACGCAATCCGGGAAACTGTCAAGGACGGATCGTGTTTGACGGGAAAAGCGGACATATTTTAAACTGTATACAAGAAAAGAACGGAGCGAAAATGCGATGAAAGCATCCCTGGATACGGTCCTGAAAGAGAACGGGATCATGGTGATCGACGGTTCCATGTCCACCGCGCTGGAGCAGATGGGCGCCGATCTCAACGACAAACTGTGGACGGCGAAGGTCCTGGCGGAACAGCCGGAACTCGTGAAGGAAGTCCATAAGGAATATTTCCGCGCCGGCGCGGACTGCGGGATCACCTGCAGCTATCAGGCGACGCTGCCGGGCTTCCTTGCCCGAGGGTATTCCCCTGAGGAATCCGAGGAGCTCATCCGCCGTTCGGTGCGCCTCTTCCTGGAGGCCAGGGACGAATGGTGGGCGGAGGAAGGCGAACGGGCGGGACGCAGCTATCCGCTGTGCCTGGCGGGGATGGGCCCCTACGGTGCCTATCTGGCGGACGGTTCCGAATACCGCGGACAGTACGGCGTGAGCCGGCAGACCCTGTATGATTTCCACCGCAGAAGGATCGAACTGCTTCTGGAAGCCGGCGCGGACCTGCTGCTCTTCGAGACGCAGCCCTCCCTGGAGGAGGTCCTTATCGAGGCGGAGATCGCCGAATCTCTGGACGCGGACTACTGGATCAGCTTCTCCTGCCGGGACGGCAGCCGCATCTGCGAGGGAACGCCCATCCGGGAATGCGCCGAAGCGCTGTCCCCGGAGAAATATCCCCATCTGAAGATGATCGGGATCAACTGCACGGAACCCCGGTGGATCGTTTCCCTGATCCGGGAACTGAAAGCGGTCACAACGCTCCCCGTGGGCGTCTATCCCAACAGCGGGAAGGTCTATGACCCGGTCACCAAGACCTGGTCCGGAGACGGCGGCGCGCAGGACTTCGGGACCTACGTCCGGAAATACCTCGCGGCAGGCGCGGACGCGGTGGGCGGCTGCTGCACCACGACGGCGGTCCATATCCGCGAGACCGCGCAGGCGCGGGAGCAGTTCCTGCAGTCGGGCAGACCGGCCGCGGTCCGGCTCTGAACAAAAAAGAAAGAGGCAGCGCCGGAAACCGTTCCGGAGACTGTCTCTTTTTGCGTTACCGGTGGGAACGGCGGTCCGTTCCATGGTATAATACTTCTGTTAAGCATCTATCGGGAACCCGTGCGGAGGGAGGAACTGCGATGAAGATCGGACTGATCCATGTCGGCTGGCTGCAGACCAACTGCTATCTGATCTCGGATGATTCCGGGCGCTGCGCCGTGGTGGATCCGGGCGGGGACGCGGAACGGATCCTGCAGGCGCTGAAGGAGCAGGGCCTGCGCTGCGAGGCGATCCTGCTGACCCACGGCCACGACGACCACACCGGCGCGCTGGAGGAAGTCCGGAAAGCGACCGGCGCGAAGGTCTATATCGGCGCCGGGGACGCGGACCGTCTTGACGTTCCCGCGGACGTGGTCCTCAGCGGCGGCGAGAAGGTCCGGGCAGGCGATCTCACCTTTGATGTGACCGCGGTCCCGGGACACACCCCCGGCGGTCTGCTCTACATCTGCGGCGACGTGATGGTCGCGGGGGACACCCTCTTCCGCGGCAGCATCGGGCGGACGGACCTGCCCGGCGGCGACAGTAAGACGATGGAGGACACCCTCTGCCGGATCCGGGACCTGCCCTATGAGGACCTCATGGTGCTGCCCGGTCACGGAGAGACCACCACACTGGCATTCGAACGGAGGTTCAATCCTTTCTTTCCATGATCCTTTATCTGGAACACAACCGGTTCCACTATGAACTGGAAAACATCACCCGCCTCTTCTTCTGGAAAGTGGAAGTGCGGGAAGAGAATCCGCAGGCGCTGCCCGCGGAAGACTGGTGCTGCGTTTCTTCCCGTGCGGAAGACGGGCGTGTGCTCTTCACCGTCCGCGCCTGCGCGGATGGAAAACGCGCGGAACGGTCCTGCGCCGTCTCCCCGGAAGCGGAGGAGAAGGCGGCGGAGCATGAAGTCTCCCGGATCCTCTTCGGGTGTCTGGCGGAGATCACCGGCAAGCGTCCGGCATTCGGCGTGATGACCGGCGTGCGCCCGGCGAAATATACGGCGAACCTCATCGCGTCCGGCATGACGCCGGACGAGGCGGAGCGCTACCTGCAGGAGCACGCGCTGGTGACGCCGCAGAAGGCGTCCCTGGTGCGGCAGACCGCGGAAGCCGGACGGAAACTGTGGGCGATGGCGCGTCCCCGGGGCTATTCCCTGTACGTGTCCATCCCGTTCTGCCCGTCCCGCTGCAGCTACTGCTCCTTCGTCTCCAAATCCACGGAGAAGGAACGGAAACTGGTGGCGCCGTACGTGGAGGCGCTGTGCCGGGAGCTGGACGAGACGGCGAAGATCACCAAGGACCTGGGGCTCACGCTCCAGACCATCTATATCGGCGGCGGCACCCCCACGGTGCTCTCCGCGGAGGAGATGCGGACCCTCATCGGTACGGTGCGCGAACGTTTCGGCGCGCCGGCGGACGGGGAATTCAGCGTGGAAGCCGGAAGGCCCGATACCATGGACGAGGAGAAACTGCTCGTCCTGAAGGACGCCGGCGTGACCCGGATCTCCATCAACCCCCAGACCGGCAGCGACGAGGTGCTGCGCCGGGTGGGCAGACGCCACACGGCGGCGGACATTGAGGCCTGCTACCGGATGGCGCGGTCCCTGGGTTTTGACAACATCAACGCGGACTTCATCGCCGGACTGCCCGGCGACGACCTGGAAAGCTTCCGGCGCAGCATGGACTGGGCGGTGAACGTCCTGGATCCGGAGAACATCACGGTCCACGCCCTGACCCTCAAGCGGGCTTCCCGCATGCGGGAGGGCCAGGAGGAGATCTTCTCACCGGAAGCGTCCGCCATGGTGGACCACGCGGAGGAAGCCCTCACGGCGGCGGGATACGCCCCGTATTACATGTACCGGCAGAAGGGGACGGTGGACAGCCTGGAGAACACCGGCTACACCAAACCCGGCTATCCCTGCCTGTACAATACCTTTATCATGGATGAAGTGCAGACCATCATCGCCTGCGGCGCTGGCGCGGTCACGAAACTGCTGGATCCGGCGGCGAACCGGATCGAACGGATCTTCGACATGAAGTATCCGCAGGAGTACCTGAACCGCTTCGATGAGATGCTTCAGCGCAAATACTATATCAAGGAGTTTTACGAGCAGTATGGTGTTTGAAGACAAGAAAAGAATGCAGATCCAGGAACTGCGGCAGCTCGCCGCGGATCCGGACTACGTCGCCTCCTGCGAGGAGATCTTCCGGCAGCGTGTGGACGCGGTCGCGGACAGCGTGATCGGGTCCGGCGTGCCGCTGATCCTGCTCACGGGTCCCTCCGCCACCGGCAAGACGACCAGCGCGCGGAAGGTGGCGCTCGCCATGACGAAAAAGGGCAAGAAGACCTCCGTGATCTCCCTGGACAACTTCTTCCTGAACCTGGACCAGTATCCGAAGCAGAAGAACGGGGAACCGGATTTCGAGCATCTGCACGCCCTGAACGTGGACCTGATCAACGACTGCCTGGAGGAGCTGGTGGAGACCGGCTGCACCTGGATCCCGTCCTTTGATTTCACGACCCACGTGAGCACGCCACACAGCATCGAGGTGCGCGTGGACGGGGACAGCGCGGTCATCATCGAGGGCATCCACGCCCTCAACCCCGAGCTGACCAGGAAGGTGGACGGCGGTTCCGTCCGCCGGATCTACGCGGGACTCCGGACGGAATACTATGAGGGCCGCAAGCGGATCATCGCCACGCGGGACCTGCGCATCGTGCGCCGGATCATCCGTGACGCCCGGGACCGCGGCCACGACCCGGAGGGCACGCTGGCCCTGTGGAAGAACATCATGGCCGGGGAAGAGAAATGGATCAAGCCCTTCAAGCCGGCGGCGGATTTCCTGCTGAACACGGCGGTGGACTACGAGCCCTGCCTGTTCGCCGCGGTCGTCCGCGGCATGGCGGAACAGAACATGGGCGGCCGGTTCCACGCGGAGCTTCAGGATCTGGCGGACCGCTTCTCCCTGACGGGCGACGTGGATCCGGAACGGGTCCCGGCGGATTCCCTGCTGCGGGAATTCCTGGGCGGCCTCCGGCTTGTGAACGAATCTTGAAGAGTCCGTGAAGTTTTTCCCCTTATTGTTGAATTTAAACAGACCGTTGGATATAATTACGGTAACAATTAAGTTGTCTTTACTAAAAAAGATGGCTGATAATAAAATGCAATAAAAGCATATAAGAAAGGATTCTGCAATGAGCGATTTTTTTGAGAGACTTACCAAACAGGGCAAAGCCCTTTGGGAGACCGCTGTTTCCACCGCATCTGAACTTGCCGATTCCGCAAAGGACACCGCCAGCGACCTGCTCGATCAGGGCAAGGACAAGGCAGAGGAACTGAAGCTGAAAGGTAAACAGAAAGAGCTGTTCACCAAGCTCGGAGAGATGGTCTACAATGAGTTCGCGTCCGGCGAGCCTGCTGAGAAAGACGAGCTCCTCAATGAGCTGAAAGACCTCGCAGCATCCCTCGTCGCGCTGGATGAGAAGCGCGCAGCGGCACTCGCCGCCAAAGAAGCCGCCAAGGAAGCGGCGGAGACCGTTGAAGAGACTGTGGAAGAAGTGACCGAAGCAGTCGAAGAGAAGACCGAAGAAGCTGCCGAGAGCCTTGATGATTTCAAAGACAGCGTCGAAGAAGCCATTGAGGAAGTCAAGGAAGAAGCCACCATTACCTGCCCGGTATGCGGTGTCGTCCTTCCCGCCGGCACGAAAGTTTGCCCCGTCTGCGGCGTCGAACTTGAGTAATCTGAAGTGAGCCAGGGAGCCGGCGAACCATATCTGTTCGCCGGCTCTCCTAATGTATCCGGGGTACGAATTGGCGACAAAGAAGCAGACAATCACAGAAGGCGCGCTGACACTGACTCTCGCCATCGCGGTGGTCAAGGTCGTCGGCCTGATATACAAGTTCCCTCTGATCGAGCGCCTCGCGGGCGGCGGCTGGGGGTTCTATCAGACTGCTTACAACATCTACAGCGCAATCTACGCCGTGGCAGTGACGGGTTTCCCGTCCGCTGTCGCGCGTCTTGTCGCGGGCTATTATGCCCAGGGCTGCTACCGGGACGTCCTTGAACTCAAGCGGCAGGCCATCCGCCTGTTCGCCGTCATCGGCGTCATCGGGAGCCTCGGCCTCATGGCGCTCGCCCGGCCCCTCGCGGACAACCTGATGGAGAACCCCGGCAGCTACTACGCCGTTCTGGCGGTGGCGCCGTCCATCTTCTTCAGCTGCCTCATGTCCGCCTACCGCGGCTATTACCAGGGCCTTTCCAACATGGTGCCCACCGCGGTCTCCCAGGTCGTGGAAGTCCTGTTCAAGGCATCCTTCGGCTACGCTGCCGTCGTGGTGCTGAACCACTATCTCTCCCGCGAATTCGACACCTACGGCACCGTCATGGGCGTTCCCCAGACGGAAGCGACGGAGGTGTCCTCCATCCTCTCTGTGTGCGCCGCCGGCGCGATCTTCGCCGTCACGGTGTCCACGTTCGCGGGCTACCTCTGCATGCTGATCATCTACAGGCGGCGGGGGAGCGGGATCACCCAGGACATGATCGACAACAGTCCGGAACCGGAGCGCGTGGACGTGCTGCGCAAGCAGATCCTCCGTTTCGGATTCCCTCTTGCCCTCTCGGCCATCGCCATGCGGGTCACCAGCCTGATCGACAACGCCACCGTCATCCGGCGGCTCAACGATGTCATCGGCAGCCATCTGGAGATCCTGTACGCCTCCCATCACGGCCTGTTCGAACGGATCTCGGTGGAGGTGCCCGACCTGGCCAACTATCTCTATGAAGTCTACGGGTACGGCATGCCCCTGTTCGACCTGGTCCCCACGATCACGGCGACCTTCGGCACCAGCGCCCTTCCCCATATCACGGACGCCTACAGCAAGGGCGATCTCGAGCGCGCGAAGAAAGGCGTGGAACAGACGCTGACTATGACCATGCTCATCGCGGCGCCTGCCGGATTCGGCCTCGCCTTCATGGCGCTCCCGCTGCTGAATCTCCTGTATCCCGGCCTGCCCGTCGGCGCGCAGCTGGCTGCGCCGATGCTCACGGTCCTGGGCGCTGCCGCGGTGGTCTCCTGCCTGACCAGCTCGGTGAACACGATGCTGCACGCCATCGGCAAGATCGACGTGCCCGTCCGCCTGATGATGATCGGGTGCGTGGTCAAGGTGCTCACCAACTACGTCTTCGTTGGCATCCCGCAGCTCAACATCAAGGCCGCCCCGCTGGGCAACCTGCTCTGCTACACCGTCACCGGCGTGCTGGGCCTCTGGCTGCTGCTGAAATATTCCGGGATCCGGATCGATCTGATCGGGACGCTGGTGAAGCCCGTCCTGGTGGGCATCGCCACCGGCGCGGTGGCGCGCCTCGTCGCCATGGGCGCCGACAGGTTCCTCCCGGGACGCGTCTCGACCCTCGTCGGGGTCGCCGCGGCGGTCGTTTTCTACGCGGTCACCGTCATCAAAGTCGGTCTCCTCACCAGGGAAAATATCACGAATCTGCCGAAAGGCGAAAAAATAGCGGAGATACTTGAAAAAGTCGGACTGTTAAAGTAAAATGAGCAGGAACAACCGCTTTGGTTCGTTTAATATTATACGGTTCCATTCCCGCGGAAATGGGCGGAACTGTATTATTTTTAAAATAATTTATTTGTATAAGGAGTTAGTACCATGACAAAGACAGATCTGGCTGCAGCAGTTGCGGCAAAGACCGGCCTCAAGAAGAAAGACGCCGAGCTGGCAGTCAAAGCCACATTCGCGGCAATCGAAGAAGCACTCGTTAACGGAGAGAAGGTCTCCGTCGTCGGTTTCGGCAGCTTCGAGGCGAAGCATCGCGACGCCCGCAAGGCGCTCAACCCCCGCACCAAAGAGGTCGTGGAGGTCAAGGAGACCAGAGTTCCCAAGTTCACAGCCGGCAAGGCCCTGAAGGACGCGGTGAAATAAGAAACAGATATTTCGCGGTACCCCGGGACCTGCCCGGGGTACTGTTTTTTGGAGAGATACGATGAGGATCGATAAATTCCTGAAAGTAAGCCGCATCATCAAGCGCAGGACCGTTGCCAACGAAGTGTGCGACGCCGAGCGCGTGAGCGTCAACGGCAGACCGGTGCGCGCGTCCTACGCCGTCCAGGTGGGCGATATCGTGGAGATCCGCATGGGCGACGGCGTGACCCGGTTCGAAGTGACCGCGATCCAGGAGAACCAGTCCAAGGACGCGGCGAAGACCATGTACCGGATGCTCTGAACACTTGTTGCGTTCCGGAAAAGATGCTACACTCAAGCCGGAGGGATTCGTATGGCAGGATCCGCGAGAAAACAGAACAGCGAAGCGCGCAGCGCGGTGAAGGCATTCCGCAGAAGAGTGATCCTGGCCGTGCTGATCGTTGCGTGCGTCTATCTGTCCTTCAACGTGGTTCTCGTCCGCTGGCGCCTGCACAAGCAGCAGGAACAGCTGGAGGCGGTCATCGAGGCCATCGAGGTGGCGCGGCAGGAGAACGACGAGCTCGTCCGCGTCCTCAACGGCGGGGAAGAGGAAGTCATCGAGCGCATCGCCCGGGAAAAGCTGGGCTACGCGGCCGTCGGCGAGCGGGTCTTCGAGGATATCTCCGGGATCGACTGATCGCTCCGGAAAACAGGCACAGAGGCGAACGGCAGTCTGCCGGCGCGCCTTTTTTGTTTGTCCCGGGCGCATTCCCGTCCGGGAGCGGTCCATGGGTAGAAATTCAAAATCTTTGTGCTATAATATTAAGGTTATAATGAGAAATCTAGCATTTTCAGGGAGAATGCATGCAATACACCATCGGAAGGACAACACGTTTCAGATACAGCAGATCCGCCGGACACCACCGGAAACAGCGGATCCTGTTTTCGCGCATCCTGAAATTCCTCTATTCGAACCTGGGCCGTTACCTTTACATCGTCGGCGCTTCCCTTGAGCGGGAAGAGAAACACGTCTGGCGGCTGGTGCGGCACGGGGCAGCCGCGGTCTGGCGCCACGTCTGGTCCTGGGTCACGCGTCTGTGGACGCTGGTCTACGGCCTGCTGAGCGACGTGGTGGGCGACCTGTTCAATCCTTTCATCAAGATCCTCGCCAGCGTCGGCAGTTTCGTCGAGCTGCAGCAGGAGATGAAGGGAAAGCCCCGGCGCTTCCGCGCCGCCCGGAACAAGGCGTTCTTCCGGTACGGCTGGAAATTCAACAAACATCTGGTCGGCAGATTCCTCAGCTACGCGCTGCCCGCACTCTGCGGCGCGGTCTGCTACCTGACCATCAAGGATATGCTGGCCATGAATTACGCCATCGGCGTGTCCTACAACGGACAGCGGATCGGTTTCGTGTCGGATGAGAGCGTATACGACTCCGCCGTCAGTATCATCGGCGACCGTCTGATCGACGTGGGCGAAGGCAGCTGGGAGCCCAAGGCGACCCTCACCATCGAGGCGGTGTCCCCGACGGAGATCTCCTCCCAGGAGGGCCTGGCGAACCGCCTGCTCGCCGCTTCCGGCACCGAGATCATGGAGGCGACCGGCCTCTATGTGGGCGGACAGTTCTACGGCGCGACCACAGCGGGCGACCTGCTCCAGATCACGCTGGACGACGTCATCGCGCCCTATGTGGAATACGCGGGAACGCTGGGCGACGACGTCACGGTGAAGTTCGCCCGGGACGTGGAACTCGTCAGCGGGATCTATCCTTCTTCCGCCGTCGTTCCCTACGACGATATGAACAGCCTGGTCACGTCGGAAGAGAAACAGAATCTGTATTACTCCGCCAAGCGGGGCGAGATCACCGAGGAGGTGGCGGCCGCCAACGGCATCACGGTGGAGAAGCTCATCGAGCTGAACCCCAAAGCGCTCATCGGCGACACCATCGAGGACGACGCGGTGCTTCTGGTCGCGGAGGACCAGGCGGTGATCACCGTCCGGACCACCCGTCTGGAGCACAAGACCGAACGCATCGGATTCCAGACCGTCGTCACCAGGGACAACCGGTTCCCCACCAGCTATTTCTGGATCGTCTCCAACGGCGAGGAAGGGGAGAAGACCATCACCACCGAGATCGTCTACGAGAACGGCGAGGAGATCTCCCGGGAGGTCGTCAGCGAAGAGATCACCAAGCAGCCCGTCAGCAAGGAGATCGTCATCGGGACCAGCGGACTGGGCAGCGGCTCTTCCGTGGGTACCGGCTTCCTCACATGGCCTACCGGCCCCGGCGGCGGCATCTCCCGCGGATTCAGCAGCTCGCACGGCGGCATGGACATCTGGAACTCCGCCAACACCCCGATCTACGCGGCGGACAGCGGCGTGGTCATCGTGTCTCAGGACACCACCGTCGGCTACGGACGGTACATCATCATCGACCATCAGAACGGTATGCAGACCCTTTACGGGCATATGAATACAAGACTTGTGGAAGTGGGCGAAGTGGTCTCCAAAGGCCAGCTGATCGGCCTGATGGGCTCCACCGGCCGGTCCACCGGCAACCACCTGCACTTCGAGGTCCGTCTCGGCGGCGGATACAACAGCAGGGTGGACCCGGCACCGTTCCTTTACGGATAATAAAGCAAGGGGGACAACAGACTTGGAAAAACTAGTGATTCGCGGCGGAAGACCTCTGCAGGGCATCGTCTCCATCGGCGGCGCGAAGAACGCGGCCGTGGCGATCCTGCCCGCGACGATCATGGCGGACGGTCCGTGCGTCATCGATAACGTACCGGACATCAGCGACGTCCATATCCTGCTCGAGATCATGTCCAGCATGGGCGTGGTCGTCCGCAAGGACGCGCCTCACACCTACTATCTGGACGGCAGGGGACTGGTGTCCTCCGTCATCGAGCATGAAGAGGCCAGAAGGATGCGCGCCAGTTATTATTTCCTCGGCGCCATGCTCTCCAAATTCGGCAAGGCCGCGGTCGCGCTTCCGGGCGGATGCAACCTCGGCGCACGTCCCATCGACCAGCACCTCAAGGCCTTCGCGGCTCTGGGCTGCGAGACCACCGTGGATCACGGTATGGTCTACTGCGACGCGAGCCACGGTCTGAAGGGCGCCCACATCATCTTTGACATCGTATCGGTCGGTGCGACGATCAACGCGATGTTGGCGGCGGTGAAGGCGGAAGGCCGGACCGTGCTGCAGAGCGTGGCGAAGGAGCCGCACGTCGTCGACGTGGCGAACATCCTCAACATGATGGGCGCGGACATCCGCGGCGCGGGCACCGACACCATCAAGATCAACGGCGTCAAGCACCTGCGGGGCGTGGATTACGCCATCATTCCGGACCAGATCGAGGCGGGCACGTTCATCGCTGCCGCGGTCGCCACGGGCGGATACGTGCGCATCGACAATATCACCCCCAAGCACCTGGAGACCATCGTCTCCCGGATCCGCGAGATGGGCGGCGAGATCACACTGGATGAGGAATGCGCCTATGTGCGCAGGAGGGGACCGCTGCTGGCCACCAACCTCCGCACGATGCCGCACCCCGGATTCCCCACGGACATGGTGCCGCAGGCGACCGTCCTGCTGGCACTGGCGGAAGGCACTTCCGTCGTCCAGGAAGGGATCTGGAGCAACCGCTTCCGTTACGCGGATGAACTGCGCCGGATGGGCGCCCGGTTCACCGTGGACGGGAAGACGGCCATCATCTCCGGCGTGGACAGTCTCAGCGGCGCACCGGTGGCTTCCACCGACCTGCGCGCCGGCGCGGCCATGGTCATCGCGGGCCTGTGCGCCAAAGGCGTCACCGAAGTCGGCGGCCTGGAGTACATCGACCGCGGCTACGAGAATTTCGTGGGCAAGCTGAAAGCCCTCGGCGCGGACATCGAGCGCATCGATGACGGCACCGACGGCGGCCTGCTGGTCCGTGAAGCTTAGAAAGGAAATACGGACAGGCGAAGGACGGTTCCTTCGCCTTCTTCTACTCAGAACATCATGATCCGATTCGCGACATTATACAGCGGCAGTTCCGGCAACAGCACCGTCATCTGGGACGGCGATTCCGTGCTGCTCGTGGATATGGGCGGCAGCTGCCGCAGGACCATCACGGCGCTCAACGCGCTGGGGATCCTCGCCAGCTCCGTGAAAGGCATCCTCATCACGCATGAACACTCCGACCACATTGCGGGCCTGGAGGTCTTCTGCCGTCATTATCCGACCACGCTGTACGGGACCGCGGAGACGAAGGCGTTCATGGAGAGCAGGAACATGCTCCATCCGGGGCAGCGGTTCCGGATCTTCCGTTCCGAAGAGGAACTGGAAGTCTGCGGTTTCAGCGTCGTGCCCTTCGCCACGCCCCACGACAGCATCACCTGTCACGGATTCACGATCTCCAAAGGCCTGGCGCACATCGCGGTCGCCACGGACCTGGGAAAGATGGACAGCAGGATCTACAGCCATCTCTCCGGATGCTCCCTGGTCGCGCTGGAATCCAACTACGACGAGACGGACCTGCGCAAGGGACCGTATCCCCCCGACCTGAAGGCGCGGATCGCCGGACCGCAGGGCCATCTCAGCAACATGGACTGCGCGCTGACGGCCGCGGACCTGGTGAACGACGGGATGAAGACGCTGGTGCTGATGCACCTTTCCGAGGAGAACAATACGCCGGCAAAGGCGCTCACGGCGGTCATCAGTATGTTTGAGAACCGGGAGCTGGCGGAGGACTGCTGCGAGGTCTATGCCGCGCCGCGGTACGAAGTGGGCACAGTCTGGGAGATCGGGGAATGCTGACGATAGAGATCCTCTGTGTGGGCAAGATGTCCCAGAAATGGTTCCAGGACGGTCTGGAGGAATACCGCAAGCGCCTCGGCGCCTTCGATAAGGTCCAGATCACGGAGATCCCCGAACACCGCGTCACCTCGGACGGCGAAGCGCTGCGGAAGGAAGCGGTGGAGAAGGAAGGGGAACAGATCCTGCGCGTGCTGCAGGAGGCAAAGAAAGCCAGGGCGGTCGCCCTGTGCGTGGAAGGAAAGGAATATTCCTCCGAGGAGCTGGCCGGCCTGATCCGGGAGACCAAACAGGAATTCTCCCGCCTGATCTTCGTCATCGGCGGCTCGGACGGGCTCTCGGACAGCGTCAAGAAAGCCTGCGCGGTCCGGATGTCCATGGGGCGCATGACCTTTCCCCACCAGATGGCGAGAATGATCCTGATGGAACAGCTCTACCGGGCCGAGACCATCAACGCGGGTATGAAATATCACAAATAAACAGAAAGAATACAGTGAGGTAGCAGCGATGTCTTACGCAGAAGTCTTCACCAGAAAACCCATCATCGGCATGGTCCACCTGATGCCCCTGCCCGGTTCCCCCGGATACGGCGGCAGCATGGCGGCCATCGAGGAAGCCGCGATGCAGGACCTGCGCGCCCTGGAAGCGGGCGGCGCGGATTCCTTCATCATCGAGAACTTCGGCGACGTGCCCTACGCCACGTCCAACGCGCCGGTCACCATGGCGGCGATGACTTCCGTGGCGGCACTGGTAGCGAAGGAAGCAAAACTGCCCTTCGGCATCAACGTGCAGTTCAACTGCGTGGATCAGGAATGGGCGCTGGCCTACGCGACCGGCGCGTCCTTCATCCGTGTGGAAGCCTTCGTGGAGAACCGCGTCGGCGTGCACGGCGTCACCTACGCCGCGGCGCCGGAACTGCGCAGACTGCAGGCGGCCTATCCCGCGAAGACCATGATCTTCGCGGACGTGAACACCAAACACACCTTCCCGCTGGTGGACCAGCCGCTGGACTTCTCGGTGCATGAGGCCATCGAATCCGGCGCGGACGCCCTCATCGTGACCGGCCTGCTCACCGGGCAGAGCCCCACGGTGGAAGACGTGCGGGAATTCAAGAAACTGGCGAGATCGATGCCGGTCCTGCTGGGCAGCGGCGTGAACACCGCCAACGCCAGGGAATTCTTCGAGGTGGCGGACGGCGCCATCATCGGCAGCTCCATCAAGATCAACGGCAACGTGAACGACCGCGTGGACGTGGAACGTCTGAAAAAACTCGTGGAAGCCGTCAGGGGCTGACACGTTCAGGAGATACCATCATGGAAAAAAGAAGCAGCGGCATCCTTCTGCCGGTATCCTCCCTGCCTTCCCCTTACGGGATCGGCACCCTGGGCAAGCCGGCGTATGAATTTGTGGATTTCCTCAAGAAAGCGGGACAGAGCTGGTGGCAGGTCCTGCCCATCGGCCCGACGAGTTACGGAGACTCCCCGTATCAGAGCTTTTCCTGTATGGCGGGAAATCCCTACTTCATCGATCTGGACGAACTGATCGAAGACGGGCTCCTGCTCCGCTCGGAAGTGGAATCCGCTTCCTGGGGCGAGGATCCCCAGTTCGTGGATTACGGGACCGTCTACCAGAGCCGGTTCCCCGTGCTGCGCCGGGCGGCAGCGAGAGGCATGGCACGGGACGCGGAGGCCTTCCTCCGGTTTCGGCATGAGAATCCCTGGGTGGAGAATTACGCCCTGTTCATGGCGGTGAAATCCTATTTCGGGATGCGCAGCTGGACCGAGTGGGACGATGAGGACATCCGTCTGAGAAAGCCGGAGGCGGTGGCGCGCTACAGTGCCATGCTGAAGGACGACGTGGATTTCTACGCTTTCCTGCAGTTCCTCTTCGACGGTCAGTGGCGCAGGCTCCGCGCCTACGCCCATAAGAACGGGATCTCCATTATCGGGGACGTGCCGATCTATGTGGCGCTGGATTCCGCGGACGTCTGGTCCGAGCCGCGCTTCTTCCAGCTCAACGAGAAGAACGTGCCGGTCAAGGTGGCGGGCGTGCCGCCAGACGCATTCTCGGACGACGGACAGCTCTGGGGCAATCCGCTCTATGACTGGGACGTCATGAAGAAGGACGGCTATGGCTGGTGGATCCGCCGGATCGAGGGCGCGGGACGCTTCTTCGACATGATCCGCATCGACCATTTCCGCGGCTTCGAGGCGTACTGGTCCGTGCCCGCGGAGGAAGATACCGCCAAGAACGGCAAGTGGATCCCGGGACCCGGAAAGGAACTGATCCGCGTGCTGAAGGGCTGGTTCCCCAATCTAAAGTTTATTGCGGAAGACCTGGGCGAGATCACTCCCGGCGTGCGGGAACTGCTTCAGGATTCCGGCTGGCCGGGCATGAAGGTGCTGGAATTCGCCTTCGGCGGGGGAGAGTCCAACGAGTATCTGCCCCACAACCATGTGGTGAACAGCATCTGCTACATCGGCACCCACGACAACGACACCGTCTGCGGATGGCTGGGGACCGCCAAGAAGGAAGAGATCCTTCAGGCGTGCCGCTATCTCGGCGTAAAGCATACGGAGGAACTGCCCGACGCGCTGATCCGCGCCGCGCTGATGTCCGTCTCGTACCTCACCGTGATCCAGATCCAGGACTGGCTGAAGATCGGGGTGGAGGGACGCGTCAATACGCCGGGAACCACCGGCGGGAACTGGTCCTGGAGACTGCTCCCCGGACAGATCACCGACAAGATGGCGGACGAGATCTATGAGCAGACGCTGCGTTACCAGCGCTGCGCGAGAAGGCCGGAGCCGAAAAAAGAAAAAGAAGAGAAGGCGGAGACGAAACCGGAGGTCTGATCTGAACCGAAATAACTTTGTGCCGCGGAGATGCAAACGCTTCTCCGCGGCGTTTTTTATGCCTGCTGGCAGAGCAAATGTCCGGTATCCCGATAAGCGTCCGTACAGGAAAAAACAGGAATTAGGTGATGAAACGGAAGCGGAAAAAGGATATAGTTTATATATGTGAATAACAGAATGAGAGGTCCGTCTTTATGAGAAAAGCAGTCCGTCTGATCGCGTGTGTTCTGTGTTTTATCCTTGTATTTCCGTCCGTCAGTCTTCCGGTATTCGCGTATACTTCACTCGGAGAAGTGCGCGCGCAGGAAGCAGTCGTTCAGGAGATCCAGGATCAGGTCGATTCCGGTTCGCTCGGTTTCTTCCGCGCCAACAACGGGGAAGAAAGCGAAGCCGTCCAGACGATCCTGAGCCGCATCGAGACACAGGGCGGGGATCAGTGGGGAACGGTCAATCCAGGCGTGGAAGGGGATGCCACGAACCTGGAGAATTTCCGCATCGCGATCCTCATGATCATAAAAGGCAATGAGCTCCGCGCGCAGGAAGAACTGTTTCCTGGACTGGAGCCGCTCCGGGTATCCGATTACCTGATGGCGTTATCCGAGATCCAGACATCCGCAAGCAAAAACCTGACCCAACACTCTCAGATGTTCAATGTGGGCGAGAACCTTGCCTGGGGATACTCCTGGAGCAACGGCGTCGGACCCTTCGAGGGATGGTATTTCAGGGAAAGACGGGTGTACGTATGGTACAGAGACCTGCTGATCAGTGAAGGAACGCCGGATCCGGACATGGATCAGGTGAAAGCGCGTTTCAATAACGCGACTGCGGAAGAAAAAAGCAGATGCATTTCCGAACTGGGCATTTCCTCCGGTCAGCATCAGATCGGACATTATACGAATCTCGTGACCGCTACATATACCGTTTCCGGTGCGGCATGCTGCACCGATGACGACGCGCTGTACAACTCCGCGTACGGGCAGGTCTTCTTTTACAGCGATACCTCCGGCCAGGGCTCGTACACGGCGGAAGAATACCTGAGCCTCTTTGACGCCTACTGTGAGGACCTGTATCAGCGGTTGGAGGAGGAGACCGCGGAGCTGGAACGCCTGCGGGCGAACTGCATCGAATGCAACTGGGGAACGCCGGTCTGGGAGTGGTCTGCAGACCACACGGAGGCGACTGCCCGTTTCACCAACACACTGGATCCTTCTCTTCACCGCACCGTCGCCGCGACGGTCACGGAGTCGCATACGGATCCGGACTGCCTGCATGACGGCGGGACCGTCTATACCGCAGAAGCGGTTCTGGACGGAGAGCGCTATACCGATACCTATACGGACGCGATCCCCGCGCTCGGCCACGATTTCGGCGGGAACACCGCGCCGGATACGGACGGGCAGTTTTCCGCCGTATGCGTGCGCTGCGGAGAATCGGTATCCTTCGTGGTCCCGTGCAGTCTGGACCTGACCTATCTGTACAATACGAAAGCGGAACCGGACCGGTTCACGAACTATTTTGGACTGCAGGATCCCGTACAGGACGACAGGGAACTGTTTTTCTTCGCGGACGGATGGGATCCGGATGATTACATCGTGATCTCCTCGGACGGATCGGTAGCCGAAGTCGAGGGCATCCAGCCTTACCTGTGGGACTCCTGGCATGTCATCATGAAGGACGCGGGGCACGCATGCATCACGATACGGGCGAAGCATCTGCCCTTGCCGGAGTACGACAAGGTGCTGGAATTCGATATTGAACATGCGTACGGAACGGCGCAGTATGAGTGGTCTGCGGACAACAGTTCGGTGACCGGAACGATCGGATGCGCCGCTTATTCCGCGCACAGCATTACACAGACGGTGGCGACGACGGTCAGCACCACTGCGACCTGTACTTCCGACGGCGTCACGACCTATACGGCTCCGTTTGAAGATCCTTTCACGACCCAGACCAAACAGGTGAATACGCCTGCTCTCGGCCATGACTGGTCTGAATGGACATGGGACGCTGAGAATAACGAACTTGCCAGAGTCTGCAGCAGAGACCCGTCTCACCGGGAAGCAAAGGACACCGTCACGGAGGTGTCGGTCCTGACGGAAACGCCGAGGACCGGAAGAACGCCGAATACGGCGCTGAGGGTCAACGCTCAGGGACATGACTGCACGCCGTCTGAGATGACCTGGCATGAATGCACCGGATACGCCATCCGGGACGGCGTCCTCGAAATGAATGATATGACGACCGAGATCAGTCAGTTCCGTAAGGGGAAGACTTATGTTTACCACGTCCGTCTGTGTCTGGACGGATGGGAAAACGGCGACGGCAGCGCTGTTTTCTTCAACGGAACGAACGTGACATACGAGAGCAGCGGAGTGGATGAAATCCATACTGTTCTCGTCAGCAGGGAAGATCCGAACTGGTCCGATACGATCGACGTTGATATCATTTTCGACGCCCTCAACGGCGGTTACGGAAAACCGGAATGGACATGGGCAGAGGATTATCTCTCCGCCCAGGCAGAATTCAAAAATAAACAGACCGGCGATGCCCGGGTGGTCATTGCCCAGGTCACGGGAGACTATACCGATTTCACCTGTGAGGAAGGCGGAAATATCATTTTCACCGCCTCTGCGGTTTTGGACGGCGATACCTATACGGACGTTCAGCATGTGACAAAGGGACCGGGACACCAATGGGTCAGGGTCAAAAATGGTGAACGTTATTCGGAACTGTATGACCGCGCATGGGTGGTCTACCGCTGCGACTGCGATCCGGAGCATACGACGGAGGCGGAAGCGACGAGGACCTATTATACCCTGACAGAACCGACCTGTGAAACAGACGGGCTTGTGCATTTCGGATACACTCTGGAAGAGGAAAACGCGCCGAACGGAAGAATGGTCCAGTGGGCAAAAAGAGTAACGCTCCCCGCGCTGGGTCATGACTATCAGTTCTCCGAATGGGTATGGGCTTCCGACGGTTCCTATGCGGCGTGCAGGTTCGTCTGCAGCCGGGACACGTCTCACGTCCGCGACCTGGAAGCGACGATCGAACGGGAGACGCAGGCGGACGGTTCCGTCAGATGCACGGCTACCGTCACCCTGGAGGACGGCACCGTTTATACGGATACGAAGACCGTTCCCGCGGGACATATCCACAACTTTGTGCTCACCGGATGGAACTGGGCGGAAGACCTGAGCACTGCGGAAGCCGTCTTCACCTGCACCGGCGATGCTTCCCATACGCTGACGATACACGCGCAGATCTCGGTCGAACAGATCGCTCCGACCTGTACGGTACCCGGCAGGAAGATCTATACCGCCACCGCTGTTTTCTCGGGACAGACCTATATGGACGTCCGTGAACAGGAAGGCGAACCCGCGCTGGGACACGATTATCAGCCGACCGAATGGTACTGGCAGGAAGACTACCGGCACGCAACGCTGTGGTTTGCCTGCGCACATGACCCGTCCGATATCCGCCGGATACGGGCGACCGTCACCCCGGATTACACGGATTTCAGCTGTGAAACGGGCGGAACGATCGTCTATACCGCGAAAACCGAATTTGAAGGAAAAGAATATACGGATATCCGGACTGTTGAGACACTGCCCGGCCATGTATGGGTCTTCGACGACTGGCGGTTCGCGGAAGAATACGATGAAGCGTGGGCATGCTACCATTGCGATGTCGACGGAACGCACCGGACGGAGGTCCCCGCATCGAACAGGCGGGATTACACGAAAGTCCTGCCGAACTGTGTGAAGGACGGAAGGATCTACTATTACTATGAACTCTACAGCGACGATGCCCTCGACGGCGTGCGCAGAGTCGTATCGGATACCGTCGTTTTCCCCGCGCTCGGACACGCGTACGGCGATCCTCAATGGAACTGGGAACCGGACGGCAGTGCGGCTTCTGCTGTGTTCAGCTGCACACGCTGCGACGAGCAGCAGACTGTTGAAGCGTCGGTGACTTCCCGGACAGCCGGAAAAGAGACGGTCTTTACCGCGGAAGTGCTCTTCGGCGGTCAGACCTACACCGATGAGCTGAGACTGGCTGCTTCGCAGTACCTGATCGTGGAACCGTATTCCGTCAAACTGCGGCTCGGTGAGATGTACCCCCTGTCCGTCGAGTCCAGCGGGGAAGTGAGATGGACCAGTATGAATGAGAAAGTCGCGACGGTCGATCCGGACGGCGTTATCACGGCGCATTATCCCGGGCATGCCATGGTCATTGCGTCGATGGGCGGTCTCAATGCCGTCTGCGAGGTCACTGTGGAATTCACGGACGTCACCAATACATCGGATTTCTTCTATGCACCCGTCTACTGGGCGGTGGAGAACGGCGTGACGAGCGGATATACGGACAAGAACGGAAACCTCACCGGACTGTTCGGACCGAACGATTCCTGCACGCGCGCTCAGATCGTGACGTTCCTGTACCGGGCGGCGGGTTCGCCCGATGTGAACACCTCGGGAGCCGCGAAATTCAAGGACGTCAAAAAGAGTGATTACTTCTACAAACCGGTCCTGTGGGCGGCACAGGAGGGAATCACCACGGGCTACACGGACAAGAACGGAAAGCCCACTGGCTATTTCGGCTCCAATGATGAGTGCACGCGTGGGCAGATCGTGACATTCCTGTACCGGTGGAAAGGCCAGCCGTCGATCAATACGTCGAACCTGCCTTCATTCAAAGACGTAAAGAAGGCGGATTACTTCTACAAGGCAGTGGTTTGGGCTTATCAGAACAACATCACCACCGGCCTGAGTAAGACAAAGTTTGCTCCGAACGACGTATGCACCCGCGGGCAGGTCGTGACATTCCTTTACAGGGCGCGGTGAGATCATCTGTTTCAGCCCGGTCTGATACAGCATTTAGATGAAATAAGAAACGGGGGATCCGGTTTATCCTGGATCCTCCGTCTTTTCTGTATCTGTGTTTATTCTTCTCCGGTATCGATCTCATACGCCCAGGTTTTTCCGTCCCGGATCCGACGAAGCATCCCGGATGCGCAGAAAGACGAAAGGATTCGGTTTGCGGTTGCCGCCGAAACATCAAACATGGAACGGATATCGGAATTCCGGATATTCGGATGGGAAAGAAGGAAAGAACGGATCCTCTTCCAGCGGTGCTCCTCTCTTTCGCCGGGAAGCAGGTCATTTTCCAGTGTCTCTTCCAGAGCGTCTTCGATGGCAGACAGCATGAACCGGATGAAAGCGGTGGATTCGCCCGCGTCGTTCGATTCGTTGAAAGCGCGGTAGTATTCTTCTTGTCGGTCGTGAATGATCGATTCGATGGGGAGCCACGCAAATAAACGGTTCCATCTGCTCAGAAGAAGGGAGTGCCATAGCCGTCCGACTCTTCCGTTTCCGTCCGAAAAAGGATGGATCAGCTCGAATTCGTAGTGGAACACGCAGCTTTTGATGAGAATGGGAAGACTGCTGTCCCTTGTCCAGGCGAGAAGTCCGTTGATCAGGGCAGGGATCTGAGCGGGAAGCGTTCCGAAGTGGATGATGTTCCCGGATCGATCCACAACGCCCACTGGCCTCGTACGGAACATGCCGCTTTCCTGAACGAGATCTCTGGTCATGATATTGTGTGCGGAAAGAAGGTCGTCCACAGAATACGGATCCAGGGTTTCCAGACGGTCGTAGATCTCATATGCGTTCTGAACTTCTTTGATATCTTTCGGCGGTCCCAGGACCCGTTTCCCTTCCAGTACAGCCGTGACCTGATCCAGTGTCAGGGAATTCCGTTCGATCGCGAGAGAAGAATAGATGCTTCTGATCCGGTTCTCCCGTCTTAGCAGAAGAGGGGGAGTTTCTTTTCCGGCAACAGAAAGTCTTCCCACTGTCTCGGCGATCGATGAAGTGAGGATAAGGATATCGTCCGTGATTCGGAAGGGGGGATCTTTATATTCCATCTGTGAGGTTCTCCTTTGCTTTCATTATAGATTTTCATCGCTCAAAACTCAATAATAATGAGCGATGAAAATGAGCGATGAAATACCCGGAACAGCTCTGAGGAGACCGGCGTCAGCCGGGAAGTGCTCCATCTCATTCCGCTGCACAGGATACCCGAAATCGTTGAAAATGATACTGGATTGTGGCAAACTGAATACGGTAAGAAATATCCCGCCTCCACAGGCACAATACGTTATTTCCTATTTCATACGGAGGAAAGAATCCATGTCCGAAGCCTTGAAGATCATTCAGGATCCGACCCTGACCTACAAACAGGAACTGCTGGCGCTTGCCCGATTGGGCGAGAGCACCGACGATTCCCTGCGTTATTCCGACGCGTATTACGAAGCAAAGAAAAAAGGTGCGCTGTGCGACCTGAACGAAGGCGTCATGCCGTACCGTCCGCGCTATATCTGCCCGGATTACGAGCTGCTGTTCCGGGAAGGCTGCAAATTCCTGGAACTGGATCCGCCCAAGGATCTTCTGGAGGCCGTGAACGTGCTGGAGATCTTCTACTGCCACGTTCCTTCCATCACCGCTTTCCCGGTCTATCTCGGGGATCTGGACAAACTGCTGGAGCCTTTCGTCCTGAAGGAAGACCGTGCCTATGCCAAAAAGGTGCTGGGGCTCTTCCTGCGGAACATCGACCGCGTCCAGACTGACTCCTTCGTCCATGCGGACATCGGACCGGAGGACAGCGTAACCGGACGCCTGCTTCTGGAACTGACCGAGGAGATGCAGCTCGCCGTGCCGAACCTCACGCTTCGCTATGATCCCGAGAAGACCAGCGATGATTTCGCTATGGCCTGCGTGCACTGCATGCTCAAGACGGCAAAGCCCTCCTTCGCGAACCACCGCATGTTCGTCAGCGAGTGGGGCGAGCGCTATGCCATCGCTTCCTGCTATAACGGACTGACCATCGCCGGCGGCGGATTTACGCTTCCCCGCATGCGTCTGTACGAATGCTCTCTGGACGCTGTCAGCGTGGAAGACTTCCTGGAGCGCGAGCTGCCGAAGTACATCGATCTGCAGCTGGAGTACATGGACAAGCGCGTGAAATTCATCGTCGAGGAATCCAGCTTCTTCAAGACCAATTTCCTGGTGACGGAAGGCTTCGTCAAACTGGAGAACTTCACCGGCATGTTCGGCGTCGTCGGACTGGCGGAGTGCTGCAACCATCTGTTGGGCATCACCGACAAGAAGAAGGGTTTCGGTATGAACGAGGAAGCCACCGCACTCGGCCTGCGCATCATGGATGCCATCGAGGCGCGCGTCGCCGCGCATGAGGCGCCCTACTGCGATTCCTGCGGACACCGTTACCGTCTGCACGCCCAGGTCGGCATCGACACAGACGGCATGGACGATTCTCCCGGAACCCGCATCCCGATCGGCGTTGAGCCCACCATGCTCGAACAGCTGGAGGTCAACGAGAAGTTCCACCGCTATTTCCCGACGGGAACAGGCGATATCTTCAAGTTCGAAGAGACCTGGCTGAAGACGCCCGAAGCCGTTCTGACAATCATCAAAGGATCTCTCGCCAACGGACTGCGTTATTTCTCCGGTTACCTTGAGAACAACGACGTCGTCCGCGTGACAGGCTATCTCGTCAAGAAGAGCGAGATCGAGAAGCTGCGCGCCAAGAAGCAGTCGCTCAACAACGTCACTGTATTCGGCATGGGCGCCCAGGACGGCGGCCACGCCCTTGACCGGAGGGTACAGCAGGTCGATGAGAGCGCCGGTAAATAAGATCATTTCCTTTTCTAACGTGGACGGACCGGGCAACCGCTGCTCGGTCTTCTTCCAGGGCTGTCCCTTCAACTGCCTGTTCTGTCACAACCCGGAGACGATCCATCTGTGCCGCAACTGCGGTCTGTGCGTGGAGAAGTGTCCCGCCGGTGCGTTGTCTTTCGACGAAGGGGGACAGGTCGTCTGGGATCCGGGCAAATGCGTCCAGTGCGACACCTGCATCAAGGTCTGTCCGCACTGCGCATCCCCGAAGATCCGCTGGATGACGGTGGAAGACGTGCTGAAGGAGATCCGGCGCACGCTGCCCTATATCGAGGGGATCACGACATCAGGCGGGGAATGCATGCTGCACAACGAATTCCTGATCGGGCTCTTTACCGAAGTGAAAAAACTGGGAAAGACCTGTCTGATCGACTCCAACGGCTTCTTCGACTTCGAACAGGATCCCCGGATCCTGGCCGTCTCGGACGGCGTCATGCTGGACGTCAAGGCGGTGGGAGAGGAATGGAGCGATCAGCTGATCTCCTATCCGCGGGAGATGATCCTGAAGAATTTGGATTATCTGCTGGGCGTCGGAAAACTCTACGAAGTGCGCACCCTCATCTTCCCCGGAAGAGACCGGGAGAACGAGGAAACCGTGCGTTACGTGGCGGAGCGTATCGGGGGCAGGTGCTTCTACAAGGTGATCCGCTACCGTCCCTACGGCGTGCGGGAGCAATACCGGAAGGTGCTGGGCGAAGACGAAACCGGTGAGGACTACGCCGAACGTTACGCCGCGCTCGCAAGAGAACTCGGCGCGTCCAAGGCATACGTCGTTTAAAAACTGAGAACTGAAAAAAGACCCGGTCTCCGGACCGGGTCTTTTGTATCCAAACGCAGGACAGAGAAACGGAAGCCGGTCATTTGACCAGGTGGTACTCCGTCTGACGGCCGGAGAGATAATCGATCTGACCGTCCGCGACCGCGATGTCGGTCTCGAATCCCCAAAGGCAGGAGAGGCCCCACTCGGGGATGTCGGCGGTGACGTTGAGTTCCAGGGAGTAGCAGGTGTGATCCGATACGGTGTAATCCCCGCGTACCGGCACGCCGCCCTGGGCGTCTATGAGGCCGATGGTCGGCCCGGCAGCATGGCCGTGGAACCCGATGGGATGGGTGTACAGGCTGGGCTTCAGTCCCTCCTCCAGGGCTTTTGCCCTGGACGCGTACAGGATCTCATTGCCGGTGCGTCCCACTATAAAGTTGTCGGTGACGATATCCTGGAAGCGGTTGACCTCAGCAAGAGCCCGTTTGAGATAGTCCGGCGCGTCCGTCTCGCCGGGGCGGAGGACGTACGCCATCTCCTGGGTGTCGGTGCAGAGATCGAGATAACGGAAGCCGACGTCGCAGCGCAGGCAGTCGCCCGGCATGATGACGTCTTCG
>CAMKDB010000008.1 GCA_946411155.1 uncultured Faecalibacterium sp. | reverse complement strand
CTGTTCCGGGCATCCTTCTCTGAAACTGCAGTATACCGGGATATGATATAGAAAACCGGGATGTGAACCATCCCGGTTTTCTTCTTTTTGTCTGAGCCTTTCGCAAATAACTGAACAGACTCCCCTTATCTGGTCAGATTCGGAAATGAGCGGTCCAAGTTCCATATGCGGATCTGTACCGGCTCACAGCCTGAGAGAATCTGTCATCCGCGGGATGATCCGCACCGTATAAGGAGATCAGCATCTCCATTACGTCATTCATCCTCACGGCAGGTCCGGAGCAGCTGCACACGATATAGACACCTCCGTCCTTCATGTGTTCTGTCCTTCCCGCCATATTCTCAATGACCAGTGTCGTCTGAAACAGATCCAAGTCTGTCATATGTTCCATCTCGCCGAGCAGCCTGCCCAGATTCTTCCCAACATCGCAGTACTTCCTTCCGATGACCTTCAAAATATTCCCATGGGGGATCCAGACGCGGTCTCTGCGGGTACGGAGTTCATCGAAAAGTCCGTCGAGTAATTCTTCATCCCATGCGCTGAGGGTTTCCTTTCCCAAGCCAAGCGAATGGAAGCCGTCATACCGCGCCGGTTCTTCCCTGCCCATATGGAACGAAAATCCGTAATACTGAAAGTAGAATTCCTTGGCTTCTTCCAACGTCATCGCATTATCCTCCGATCCCGCCGAATGCTGCCGTGCGGTTCCGATCTGTTCAGATCAGGCCCAGATAGAGTCGAGTTCACGGCAGGATCCCTCCATTTCCGGAACACCTTCCAAATGGATCAGATCCTCATCCGGATAAGCGGAAAAACTCAGGCTGATCTCCTCGTTGATGAAGAATTCCACGGATCTGCGGTCCGTGAAGAACCGGATCCGTACCGGACCGTTTCCGGAGAGATGATAGGTCTTTCCGAACTCTTTGTTTGAATCAGACAGCATCCAGACCGGAAGTTCCGCACCGGAACGCATACGGATCAGGCGTCCGTCCGCTTCATACGAAAAACCGCTGTCTCCCAGCAGAAGGCTGAAGTCTTCCCTGCCAGACAATACCGTCTCATATTCCGCCGGTGCCTTCACTTCCATACCTTCTTTCAGAAGGACCGTCTCCGCCTGCCCGCTGCGCAGCATGGACAATTCCGGAATCGGAGCACGGAAAAGACGGTATCCGCGGTCCGTGAGATGAAGTTTCAGCGTGCACATCAGCGACATGGACTGGGAGTATCCCTTTCCACGTTCCGGACACACGGGTTCATAAAACCATTTCCGCTTCCTGTCAGAGAGCCATGCTAGATGACGGCGCTCCGTCAGGTCCGGCGGCTGATTGAATGTCTGACCTGCGTAGACTGCGAATCCGTAATCCAGATACAGGACATCCTCCTCCGGGATCGCGGTGAATCTGAAATCCCGGAAATCCCCGATCCTGTACTTCCCGTTTCCTCCGTACAGGACCCATTTTGTTTCTCCGGTTTCCTCCACGATCAGCGGAAAAAGATCCGGGCATTCGAACAGGTCGCTTTCCCGGTAAACGCGCTCCCAGTTTTTCAGATCATGGGAGATATAGAAACTGATGCAGTCCCTGCCTTCGAAAGTCTCGTAAACAAGGATACACAGGGTATGGTCATCCACCTGAACGATTTTGGGGTCCCGCCATTCCTCCCCTTCCGGTACAGGAATGATAGGACTCCATGGGAAATAGCGGTAAGTCCTGCCGCCGTCCCGGCTGTACAGAAGATGCTGACCTTCATTGTTGACAGGCGGTCTCCCATGGAACTGGATAGACTGAAGAGCGGTATATGCAGCAATGATGGTATCCGTTCCGAAGCCGGACATATTGTACCGGTCCATGATCGCGCTTCCGGATGCGATGTGGCATCGCGTGGAAAGCGGCATAATGGCATCCGGATATTCCTTATAGTGAACGCCGTCCGCAGACAGTGCACTTCCCCAGCTGACGTTCGCGCATCCGTGATGCGGACCGAAAGGATTGTGCTGGAAGTGGATATTGTATCCCTGCGGTGTGCAAAGCAGACCGTTGGGATCGTTCATCCACCCTCTTCGGGGAGAGAAGTGGATCTGCTGACGCTCCTTTTCATGGTAAAGGTCCGGATAGAGCCCGGGTTCCTCTTCCATATCTTTCCCCGGGATGATCCCGTCCAGAAGCGTCGGTGAATCCGATTCCTCACACACAAGCGTCACCGTTTCCGATTCCAGTTGTCCCAGATCCATGGCGACATAAAAATCGAATGGTTCGCCCGCTGCAGTGTCACAGAGTCCGAGATAGAATTCACGTACCTGCCGTTCTCCGTCCCAGAGCTGAATAAACAGAAACGTTTCGGGATCCCTGTCGCTCACAGGCAGATGCAGGAACGGCAGATCCCGTCCGAATGTCCGTTTGACCATGTGATATCCTCCAATTCTTCTCCCGTTCCGGGAGATCATTACCCCTCTTTCCTTCGCCTGAAAGCTTCGTTTCCCTTCCTGAGGATCAGACCGATCGCGTAGGTAAGCAGACTAACCACCAGAAAGACTGCCGGGATCCCTTTATAACCGAAAATCAGAAAAGCGTACCAGTCGTTGGTATCCTTTCCGCTTCCCGGTCCGTTGATCATAATGTTGACGAAATAGCCGATGCCATATAATACCATGGGAAGGATCGCCATCAGGTTTTCTCTTTTCCCGAACGCATCTTCCCGAAGAAAGACCTGCTCAGCCGCGGCCATCAGGGGCAGCGCCATATGCAGCCAGAAATTCGGTCCCGCAAGCATGTCCACGTACCCGAAGAGAGGTCCGAGAAAGACCATGACTACAGTGAACGTCAGCCCAACGGCAACGGCGGCGATGTACTTGAACTGTTCGGTATGAAGACCTGCCTTCCTCTTCCCGAAGCGGGAATCCAGAAGGAACAGCAAGGACGCGATCCCTTCCATCAGATTGGAAAGGATCGTGAAGTAGCGCAGACTGCGGATGCCTCCGGCAGTCATAAATCCGTTGCCAAACAGAAACGAGATGTAGATCCAGGAAACGAGGAAAGCGACTATGATCAGCAGGCAAAGCCACGCCCTGATCCGGTTTGATTTCACTTGCATAGATGACAGCGTCCATTCTTTTTTGTTCTTGAGCTAATTGTATCACAGCCAAAAACAGGAAACACCCAAACAGCGTGACGATCGCAGAAATCATGGATTATCCGGATAACAGCAGAGCAGCGGATCATTCCGCTGCTCTGTCGTTATTTTCCAACCAATCAGAAGAGACCGGTAATCACTCCGTTCTCATCCACATCGATCTTTTCTGCCGCAGGTACCTTCGGCAATCCCGGCATCGTCATGATCTCACCCGTGAGTGCAACAATGAATCCCGCACCCGCAGATACCTTCAGATTCCGAACAGTTATGCGGAAACCGGCAGGCGCGCCAAGCAGATTGGGGTCATCCGAGAAGGAATATTGTGTCTTCGCCATGCAGATCGGCAGACCGCCAAACCCCAGTTTTTCCAGCTGCTTCAGTTGTTTTGGCGCATTTCCAACCAGATCCACGCCTTCGGCATGATAGATCCTTGTGGCGATGGCGTCCAGTTTTTCCCGGATGCTCATGTCCAGATCATAGGCGAAAGAAAACCCGTTATCTTCTTCACAGAGACGTACCACTTCTTCCGCCAGTTCCCTGCCACCTTCACCGCCTTTTGCCCAAACCTCAGACAGCACCACCCTGACGCCCAGTTCCGCACATTTCCGGGAGACCAGTTCCAGTTCCGCATCGGTGTCCGATGGGAAACGGTTGAGCGCGACCACACAGGGCAGGTGATAGACTTCACAGATATTGCGGACATGCTGAAGCAGGTTGGGCAGCCCTTTCTCCAGAGCATCCAGGTCTTCCACACCAAGAGACGTCTTCGCTGCACCGCCGTGATGCTTGAGCGCCCGTACGGTTGCAACAATGACCACCGCATCGGGATGGAGTCCTGCCATGCGGCTCTTGATATCCAGGAACTTCTCTGCACCTAAATCCGCGCCGAACCCCGCTTCCGTCACGGTATAGTCGCTGAGTTTCAGCGCCATCCGTGTTGCGGTGACGGAGTTGCACCCGTGGGCGATATTCGCAAATGGACCGCCGTGAATAAATGCAGGCGTCCCTTCCAGTGTCTGAACCAAATTGGGCTTCAGCGCGTCCTTCAGCAGCGCAGCCATTGCTCCCTGTGCTTTCAGATCCCCGGCAGTAACAGGGGTGTTCGAATAAGTATAGCCAACGATGATCCGGGCAAGACGCTGTTTCAGATCCATGATGTCCGAAGCCAGACAAAGTACAGCCATGACTTCCGAAGCCACAGTGATATCGAATCCATCCTGCCGGGGCGTTCCGTCCGTACGCGCACCAAGTCCGTCGATGATATTGCGCAGTTGCCTGTCATTCATGTCCACAGCCCTGCGCCAAGTGATCCTTCTGGGATCGATATCCAGTGCGTTTCCCTGCTGGATATGGTTGTCAAGCATCGCCGCCAGCAGATTGTTCGCAGCACCGATGGCGTGGAAGTCCCCGGTAAAGTGAAGATTGATATCCTCCATCGGGACGACCTGGGCATATCCGCCTCCTGCCGCGCCGCCTTTCACTCCGAAAACAGGTCCAAGAGAAGGTTCACGCAAAGCGATGACGGACCTTTTCCCGATCTTCCGCAGTCCGTCACCCAATCCGACTGACGTAGTGGTCTTTCCCTCGCCCGCAGGTGTGGGGTTGATAGCCGTCACCAGAATCAGTTTTCCGTCCGGGCGGTCTTCATAGGATCTGAGAAGCCCGTAATCCACCTTCGCTTTGTAATTGCCGTAGAGTTCCAGCGCGTCTTCGGGGATCCCGAGGGAATCCGCGATCTCCGTGATCTTCTTCATTCTGCACTGCTGGGCGATTTCTATATCTGTCAGCATATGATTCCTCCGATGGTTATTTCTTTTTCGCTTTTCCGCTTTATGGATCCCGGTCTTACCGGTTCAGTTCTCTCCAGTTCAGCGCGTTGAGCGCCTCCTGATCAAGCGCAGTTCCTGATACTCCGTATACATCGCCGTACTGATTCTGATATACGTGATCCGCTGCCACGCTCACGTCCACATGCTGTCCGTATGTGGTGGTGTAAGTGTTGGTCCCCATGATCGCTTCCGTCCGCGCCTGGCTGATCCGGGAATCAGAAGCCATTTTCCTGTTCCAGGAATCCATGATTCCCGCAGACATCTCCGCGGAATTCCGCGCAATGGTTCTGTCATCCGCGATGCAATGCTGCGCGGGTCATTTCAAATCTCTATCCCGTTCGCGTGCGCGTAAAGTATCTTCTTCGGATGATAATTCATCACTTTTTCCCAGTCCTGTTTGAGGGCGACGTTGCTTTCATACGCGCCGAGAAAACTGAACGGCTCCAAGTCCCCAACGAAACAGATCCCGCTGTCCAGGATGACCGAAATGCTGTCCTCGCTGTGACTCGGCGTCCGTATGATCTCTCCGCTGATACCGAGATCTGACAGGAATGACCGGCTTTCCCTGACGGAAATCACTTTCGCGGTCTGCTCATTCACAGGACGCCAGCTGCGCTGTTTCTCCCTGATGAAGATCCCGTCCGCGTAATGGGCAAATGGCAGCTGGACATCCGCGATCAGAAGCGTTACGCCCAGTTCCTGCAGTTCGCCGATGAGTCCGGCATGATCCGGATGATAGTGCGTCGCCATCACGTAAGCGATATCATCCAAACGGATACCTGCCGTTTTGATTTCCCTAAAGAATCCCGGTAACATGCCGGCGTAGTCCGTGTCGATCAGCAGCCCGCCAGCCAATCCGGAGATATAGAACGTATTCGTATTCCCGTACCGCAGCCTCGTGATCGGATCACTGTTCATGATTATTCCTCTCAGAATCTGCTGCGCCGCCACATGCCAGAGACAGAAGCACTTCGTTCAGTTCCGGAAGCGCGCTGCTCAGTCGGACGACCTTGCCCGCACTGTTCAGGAAACAGTGGGCGGAATCGCCTTCGAATACCGTCTTCCCGTCCGGGGCCGTCATGACATAATGAAGTTTCAGGATCGGTCCCCTATATTCCGTGATACCGATCGTGATCCCGATCTCCTGCGGGAAAGAAGTTCCGGCAAGAAATCTGCATCCGATCTCCGTGACCGGTGAGAAGATCCCTGCCGCTTCCAGCTTTTCGTAGTTCCAGCCGATCTGTTTCAGAAAATCGATCCGCGCTTCCTCCATCCAACGCACATAATTCGAATGATGGGTGAGTCCCATACGGTCCGTCTCATAATACTGTACGGTATGGAAGTAAGGCCTCATCTTACTGCGCTCCTTTGTTTGCGTTCTTTTTTGTGTTATTTTATCACATCTGGATACGAGTATTTCCTTCAGGAACGTTTCCGCGGTGCAGGCAGTTCACTGTACATCTCGTTCAGCAGTTCACACAGGAATTCCCGGTCGTCGACCTCTTCCACCAACAGCATCTCTTTCCCGCCTTCGTATGGGAGTTCCGTTCGGGCATCCGGCATCATACGCTTCGCGGATTCCGTCGGTTTCACAAGGAATCTGTCGTCGTAGATACCCCCAACGACCTTCCCATGGAAATATATGATATATTCGCCCATCATCTGTTTGCAGGAGATCTCCTCCAGAGAGGATAACTGATCCATGATGAATTCCAGATACTGTCTGCTTGACGCCACCGTTTGCTTCTCCTTTCCTTTCAGAGGCTTTCCCTTAGGATCTCCTCCACATCCTCTTTCGTCAGTTTCCTGTATCCTGTATCATACAGCGGAGTCACGGCAGCAATCTCCCCTGTCATCTCTTTCGTTACGCCAAGTTCAGCGGCATGCATCACGACGCCGATTTCATTCATCCACTCTTCCAGAGCGGACAGCCCGGCCAGCGCCGCAGATTCCGGATCCATTCCTTCGGCAGGTATATCCCAGACATTTCTGGCGAAGCGGACAAACCGATGGAGTCCGTATGGCAGGATGCGCCTGTAGTAAGGCAGTGAAACCGCGGACAGTGTCATGCCATGAGCGGCGTCGGTAAATGCACCGATAGCCTGACCGATCATATGGACTTCCCAGTCTTCTGTCTTTCCTTTGGCGATCAAGGTGTTCAGTGCCCATGTCGAAGCCCACATCAGATTGCTTCTGGCTTCATAGTCCAATGGATCCCGCACCGCAATGCGCGACGCATGGATCACGGATCGCATCAGTCCTTCAGAGAGATAGTCGCTTACGTTGTCGTCGTCTCCCGAAAAATACTGTTCGCAAATGTGGTTGAAAATATCGTAGATCCCTGATACCATCTGATACTTCGGCACCGAAAGCGTGTATCTCGGATTGAGGATGGCAAACTTCGGGACTCCTCTGTCATCGAGTCCCATCTCCGTCTTTATCTTTTGCGCATGATTGGTAATGACCGATCCCCCGTTCATCTCAGATCCGGTACCCACCATCGTCAGTACACATCCCACCGGGATAAGACGGCACTCGGGCATCTCCTTGCGCAGGTAGTACTTTTCCCAGGGATCCTCATCACACCACGCGGAAGCGGATACACCCTTGGCATAATCGATAACGGAGCCACCGCCCACTGCCAGGATCAGATCTACATCATGTTCCCGTGCGATTCTAGCGCCGTTGTACAGTTTCTCCACCGTAGGGTTAGACATGACACCCGGGTCTTCAACAACAACTTTTCCGGTCGCCTCCAGCGCAGCGAGAACTTCCTCATAGACGCCGTTGCGTTTGATGGACCCGCCTCCATAGGTCAGCATGACCTTCGGTCCGTACTTTATCAGTTCTTCCGGAAGCCGTGACATGGACCGGTCGCCGAAATGAAGTCTCGTGGGACTGCAGAAAGTAAAATTACCGATCATCTTTCTCTCTCCTGTTCACTCGGTCTCGTCCAGGAAGAACGTGATCGTCACGTCGCCGTTTCCAAGAAGCAGTGCCATCTCTTCCCCGCTGCGGTCGGTGATATGTCCAAGACGCGTGTATGCCCAGGAGTTGGATCCATAAAACACAACGATCTGGTTCGACGCATAAAGAACGATGTCACCCGCCTGCGTCACGGTCTGCACATCATCACTGGGTAATCTGGTCCCGACAGGTCCCACCTGCTCAAATCCGCCGTACATGGACATCCGAATCTCCAACGGTTCACTTAAGCAGAGTTTCTTCAGTTCCTCAACGGAACGGTTGTCTTCCCATTCCACTTCCACTTCCGTTTCCCCGATACACATTGTAAGCTTGTCCATTGTTTTCTCCTGTATTTCCGTCCCTTCCTCTTCCGTCAGATTATCCTGAACTTCAGATACCGATTCCGTTTCTGCATCCGGGGAAACCCCGTATTCCTGAGGGCTCCCGCTTCCCGCGCAGGAAACCATTTCCGGCATTACTGCCAGAATCAGGAGCAGCGCCATAATTCTCTTGATCATCCGAGTCGCCTTTCCTTTGCCTTATTGTATCCTATTGTAACCTTTGGCGGTGCAGATATCGAACACTATCGTCATTTTCCCATCTTTTTGATGAGACCCCTTCTGCGTCTGGATTTCCCTTTTCCTCCATTTTGTTCCATAATAGATGCAGAAGGCAGGGGACCCGACCCGTGCCGCTGAAGCATCAGGAGGTTTGCAATGGCAACGCTTAATACAAAACTCGTCAGCGTCAAAGTATACCGCAACGGCGCTGAAATCACCCGGGAGGGAACCGTATCTCTCTCTGCGGGTACGCAACTGCTGGAAGTCTGCGGCATCTCCTCGAACGCCGCCCTTGATACCGTCCGTTTGTATGCCCCGGAAGGAGTTGTCTGCGCCAATCAGCACTTCGCCGACCCTTCGGACCGTCCGGAAGACAAGCCGTCGGACAAAATCCGTGAAGAACTGGATAACCTGAAGAAAAAGATCAGCATCCGGGAGCTGCAGCAGGAACTGTGGAAGACCAACGGGGATTTCTCCAGTCGTGCCCAGCAGTCCGCCGAAGACGTCCGGAATTATATCCGTGATCTCCCGACAGTGCTTGAAGAGCTGGATGCCGAGATCGCCGGATACAGAAAAGAAATCAAGAAACTGGAACGGGATCTGAAAGAGCAGACCCGGCAGGAATCGCTTCCCGTGCTGACCGCAGAACTGACTGTACCGAGAAACGCTGTTTATTCTTTCGAAGTCCGCTATTTTGATTATGCGGCAAACTGGACGCCCGTCTATGAGATCCATACAGACGGTGAGCAGCCAATGGAACTGAGGACCCGCGCCCGCGTCCACCAGGACACCGGTGAAGACTGGAAAGGTGTGGAAATGAGCCTGTTCACCGGAAACCCGGTGACGTCGGGAAACCTGCCCGAACTGCCGCCGGTCTACCTGAAGATCCGCGTTCCTGCACCGGTGGCTTCCGCTCTCTACAAACGAGCCAATTACAACACTTCCGCGAAATCCATGGCACCCATGGATGCTGAAGCGGATGACGAAATGGTCGAGATGGAGGAGGCGTACGAAGCGCCGATGATGCGTGCCGTCACTGGAAACGCCGCAATCCGTTCGGAGGAGACCATGACCGAATATATCCTTCCCGGAAGATGGGACGTACCACGTTCCGGAGAAGGCACCATGGCTGACCTCAAGACAGACACACTTCCCGCCGTTTACCGGATTGCCGCGGTACCTTCCGCCTCTCCCTACGCCTACCTTGTAGCAGAGGTCGCAGTTACCGAACTTCCCTTCTCCGAGGGCATCGATGCTGCCGTCTATTACAAAGAGCTCTATACAGGCAATGCCTATATCAGCGGAGATCTCACCAAGGAGACTCTGGACATTACACTGGGTCAGGAAGAACGCGTCCACGTTTCCCGCAAGGAAGTCGCGCAGAAGACCTCCACTTCTCTGTTCAAAGGGCAGAAAGTAACAGAGCACCGCTTCGAGACCCGTATGACCAATCTCTCATCCGATCCGATCAAAATCACAGTCAAAGATCAGATCCCGGTATCGCGGGAGAAGGAGATCACCGTGGAGACAGTGGAACTCTCCGGCTTCTCTCTGGACAAGGAAACTGGACTTCTCACGAAGGAAGTTCCGCTGCCCGCAGGGGAGACCGTCACGCTGACGCTATCCTACAAGGTCGCATGGCCGAAGGACAAACAACTGCGCGAGACCAGAAACTGAACTTCCAGAGTTCACGAAGTGAACGGATTCATCACAGCAAATATCGAATATTTTAAATAGGATAAAACGGATGGCCACGGGACAGCATGTCTCGTGGCCTCTTTGTTCCTTATTCCCGCATTTCGTCCCTCGGGATCTGCCGGAGATAACCAACGGGCACTTCCTTCGTAAGCCAGACACCGTTGGCTGAGCAGAAAAAGACATACCCGTCCTGAACCATTTCCTCTGCCGGGATCCGGAAAACGACCGGCTTGCCGTGTCGCGAGCCGACTTTTATGGCGGTTTCCACATCCGCAGAAAGATGAACATACAACCTGCTCTTGGGAATGAGTCCCTGCTTCAGGATAGATGAAAGATATTTTTCCCCGGTCCCATGATACAGGAACGCAGGTGGCTGGACCGGCTCGAACTCCATATCAACGGGAACCGAATGACCTTGGTTCGCCCGAATCAATGTCTTATCCCCATTGAAAGCATACCGCTGTTTTCCGTCTGTCCGCACGATCTCTTCCAGGAGTTCCATCGTTAGCGGATACCGCTTCCGGATGCCTTCTATCAGCGCTTGCGTATCTGCCCACCCGTGCTCATCCAGCGTGATCCCGATCTCCTCCGGCTTATGCCGGAGGATCAGGGCTAAAAATTTGCTTACCTGTTTCAGATCCATGTCTTTTCCTTCTCAGCAGCCGAAGAGCGCAACCGCTTTCTCCATCCGCTCAGCCACCGGCACCTGGAACGGACAGCGCGTCTCACATCCGCGGCAGCCGATGCATGCCGCAGCGGTGGGTTGAAGGGCAGCATAATGTGCCTTCAGGCTCTCAGGAACCTCCGGCTGCTGAACGGCCAAATCATAGAACTTGTTCACCATGGGGATATCGATCTCCATGGGACAGGGCTTGCAGTGACCGCAGTAGGTGCACTGTCCGAGATATGCGTGCAGCGGAGCTCCTGCGATGACGGATGCATAGTCCTTTTCCTCTTCCGGAGCATCCTCGTAGGAAACGGCTTCTCTGATCTGTTCCTTGGTGTCATAACCGCAGAGAATCGAGCAGATACCCGGCCTCGTCAGTACATAGTGGATACACTGTTTCGGTGTGAAAGCCACGCCGAAAGGAGACGTCGCCGCATCGAAGAGCCTTCCGCCGAAGAAGCCCTTCATGACCGTGATGCCCACGTTCTGCTGTTCGCACAGTTGATACAGTTCCGCACGCTCGGGATCGATCCCGCTGAGTTCGGCATTGTCGTATCCGCCGAACATGCTGTCCAGATCTTCTGTCGCGGGCTTCATATCAAATGCCGGATTCACACTGAACAGAATCATTTCGATGAAGCCGGTCATCGCCGCCATCTTGGCGATCCTGGGATTATGGGTGCTAATTCCGATGTGCCGGATAAGTCCCTTCTCACGCAGTTCAAGGACATAGTCGATGAATTCGGTTCCCATAACGGTGTTCCAGTCGTCTACCGCGTCCACATAATGGATCATGCCGAGGTCGATATAGCCTCCGCCGATACGATGAAGAAGATCCTCAAAGGCAGGACGGACATATTTCATATCCCTGGTCCGCACGTACTGTCCGTTCTGATATGTGGATCCGATATGTCCCTGGACAAACCACTCGTCTCTGCAGTCTGCAATGCCTTTGCCGATGATATCTCGGGATTTGGGATCCGGCATCCAGCAGTCGATGATATTGATTCCCTGTTCGTGTGCGAACCGGACCAGTCCCACCGCTTCAGTCTCGTCGTGGCGTTCCAGCCACTCTCCTCCGAAACCGATCTCACTGACCATCAGTCCGGTCTTGCCAAGCATCCGTTTTCTCATAAAACATCCTTTCTCACGGGATCTCCGTGGTAACCAATTCTCCGGTCCACGTCTGGACGCCGCCGAATTCGTAGACATTCGTATATCCGAGATCCGCCAGTTTCGCTGACGCTTCCTTACTTCTTCTCCCGCTTCTGCAGTACACCAGAATTACCTGTTCCCGGTCAGGAAGTTCCTCCGGTGCCACGTCGGACACGATCTCATTGGGAATACAGACCGCCCCGGGAATATGTCCGGAATCATATTCCGACACTGTGCGCACATCCAGAATGACGGCGTTTTGTTCCTTTTCCATCATACTGGCTGCCTCATCCTGTCCGATCTGGTAATAACCGTCACTGTTTTTCTGCAATGCAGTTGTCTGCTGCGTTCCCGCGCAGGAGACCAGGAGCATCACGGGAAGCAGGAGCAAACCCAGAATCCGTTTTTTCATCACATACTTCTCCCTGTTTTTTCTCATTGTACCATTCTTTCCTTCATAGGACGATTCCGTTCTTTCTTCCGCATACAAAAAACGGCGCCGCAATGCGGTGCCGTTTCGGATTTATTCGGGATGATCAGTCCTTCCGGTCAAGCGCGCTGTTGATCTGTTCCAGCACCTCAGCGGGATCCAGTCCGTGGACATAGCACGCTTCGCGAATGGTCTCATAGGTTGCACTGATGCATCCGAGACAGTGCATGCCGGCTTCCATCATCACCTGAGCAGCCTCAGGATACCGGGCAAGCACTTCGCTGATCACGGATTCTCCCGTTAGCTGGGGAATGTTGCTTCTGTATTCTTTCGCTGGCATCTTCATCTCTCCTCTCAACGCAGGAAACCGTTGATGATCTGCTCCTCCGCTTCCTGTTCCGTCAGGCCGAGCGTCATCAGTTTAATGATCTGTTCACCGGCGATCTTGCCGATTGCGGCTTCATGGACGAGCGCCGCATCGACGCTGTTCGCTTCCAGTCCGGGCACCGCCAGGATTCTGCCGTTGTCCATGATGATGGAATCACACTCCGTATGCCCGCTGCATGCAGCGTTGCCTACGATCTTCGCGTCGAACTTCTGGAAAGAATCGTCTCTTGCTACAGACCGGGAAACCACATCTGCGCTGGAGCCTTCGCCGTTCAGATTCACCACGTAAGTGCTGACCGCGTTCTGGTTACCGTGGGTCATAAGGCGTTCACGCACGACCAGTTTCGCTCCGGCTGCCAGATCCGCATTCGTGGTGCGCAGTGTGTCGTCCACGCCTTTGATCTGAACCATCTCCATCTCCACGTAGCTGTTCTCATCCATGGTCACCTCGGTGACCGGGTTGAGAATGCGCTTCCCTGTGCCGTCTCCGGATCCGTAGTGCTTCTCAACATAACGCACCTTGGCTCCTTTTCCGACAAAGAAGCGGTGGATGCCGTCGTGCTGGGAATCTTTGGGGCCGCAGTTATCGATACCGCACCCGGCAACAATGACCACTTCCGCCCCGTCGCCGACGTAAAAATCGTTATAAACGACCTCGGTCAGTCCGGTCTTCGTCATAACCACCGGGATATGGACGCTTTCGCGTTTGGTTCCGGGCTTGATCCGGATGGTCAGCCCATCTCCGGTAGGTCTTGGCGTGATCTCGATGTTCTCTGTGGACTCCCGTCCTATGGAAGCTCCGTCCGAACGGATATTGAAGGCTCCTTCCGGAACAGAGTGGAGATCCGCGACCTCCATCAGCAATCTCTTTTGAATCTCATCCAACTGGATCATATCAGCCCTCCAATCCGTCGGCGATGCCGCTCATCCGGCATGCAGCGACTGCAGAAGAAGTTCCAAGCAGTTCGGGGAGCACTTCTTCCCGTTTGCCCTGACGTACAAGCAGCCCGTCCCGCAGCACCAGGATCTCGTCCGCGATATTCAGGATCCGCTCCTGATGGGAGATGATCATGATGGAACTGTTCTCAATGTGCGCACGCATATTCTCGAAGACCTTGATCAGGTTCTGGAAACTCCAAAGATCGATGCCCGCTTCCGGTTCATCGAAGATGGAAAGCGTGGAACCCTTTGCCAGCACCGTAGCGATCTCGATGCGCTTGAGCTCACCGCCGGAAAGACTGGCGTTGACCTCTCTCCCGATATAATCTCTGGCGCAGAGGCCGACTGCGGACAGATACTCACACGCCTGAGCGGTGGGCAGGCGTCGGTTTCCCGAAGCAAGCCGGATCAGATCCAGCACCTGTATCCCTTTGAAGCGGACCGGCTGCTGGAAAGCGAATCCGATTCCCTTCTGTGCGCGTTCCGTGACCGACATGTCCGTGATATCTTCCCCGTTGAAATAGATCCTGCCCTCACTGGGCTTTTCGATGCCCGCGATCAGTTTGGCCAGCGTCGACTTTCCGCCTCCGTTCGGGCCCGTGATCACGATCATCTCATTCGTCGGAATCTCAAAACTGATATCCCGAATGATCTCCTTTTCTCCGTCTCCCTCTTCCACTCCGAAAGAGACGTTCTTCAGTTCCAGCATATACCTGAACTCCCTCCGTATTTTTCTGGCATGGGTATTATAGCCTCTCCATCATACACAAAAATTGATTATAATCAAAATTTTAGAAAAAAACGGTTTTGGGAGCAAATGCCGAAGATCGTTCAACGGGGGAAGTCCTGTCTGCCGATCAACAACAGCAAAAGACCGGACTGTCGAAACAGTCCGGTCTTCATTCCTTTCGATGGGGAGCGGTCATTCCTCCGTGAAAACCCGCTCCAGTGCAGCGCGGTCCAGAATCTGGATTCCACTCTGTCCCTCCTTGCGTATGAGACCTTCCCGCTGCATTTCCCGTATCCTTCTGCTAACAGTCTCAGGTCTCAGCTGTATGCTGGCGGCGATCTCCTCCAGCCGGAGTACTACCGTGTCGCTGCTGGTATGCCGGCTGCGGTGAAGCAGAAATCCTGCGAGTCTCGCTCTGGGCGAACTGGTAGAGAGCAGGTGGACCCGCTCATTGGCGTCATGCAATTTCTGGCTGAGCAGCGCAATGACTCTCAATGCAACGGAAGAGTCCTGCATGACCTCTTCCAGATCCTTTCTGGACAATTTGCTGCATTCCACATCCGTCAGGCAGACACCTCCATATGGATACCGGCTGGAACCCATGAGGATCCCTTCCCAGATGGTGTCCGGTTCGGAAAAAATACCGATGATCTGCTCTCTGCCCTCGCTGTCCCATGTGCTGAGTTTGACTTTTCCGCGATGGATGAGGTAGATTCCGTCCACCGGTTCTTCCTGAGCAAACAGGACACTTCCCCTCGGGTATTGCTTCCATACCATTCGGTCCATGACCTCCTGCTGCTGATGCGCGGGAAGTCCGATCAGGAAGGAGATGTTGCCGTGGCATTTCTCCAGAAAATCCGTATATCTCTGTACGTCGTTCATGATGCTTTTTCTCAAAAAATACCGTGAATCGCTTCACGGTATCTTTACTGCTGCTGAATGATCAGTCCATCTTTGTCAGCGCCATGGCGATCTTGGAAGCCAGACGGGCATTGTTGTAAGCAAGCTGCAGATTGCTTGCGAAAGAGACGCCTTCGGTCATGTCCTTGATTCTGGACAGAAGGAACGGGGTGATATCCTTGCCGCGGACACCCTTTTCATCTGCCTCAGCGATGGCTTCGTTGATGACTTTTTCCATGGCATCGAAATCGAGCGCGTATTCATCCGGAATGGGGTTCCCGACGAGGGCACCGCCCTTGAGGCCGAGATCCCATTTGGTGTAGATGATCTTTGCAATCTCTTCCGGTGTCTCGCAGCGGTAATCCAGTTTGAAACCGCTGCTCTTGCAATAGAAGGCAGGAAGTTCATCCGTCCTGTATCCAAGTACCGGTACGCCGAAAGTCTCCAGATACTCAAGCGTTCTGCCGATATCCAGCAGAGACTTCGCGCCGGCGCATACGACACAGACCGGTGTATTTGCCAGTTCCTGCAGGTCTGCGGAGATATCCATGGTGACTTCACCGTGGCGATGGACGCCGCCGATGCCACCTGTGGCGAATACTTTGATGCCTGCCATAGCAAGGATCATCATAGTGGTGGTGACAGTGGTGGCTCCGGTCTTTCCTGTGGCAAGATACGTGGCAACGTCTCTGCGGGACACTTTGCCGATGTCTTTGGGATTGCACATCATCATCAGTTCATCCCGGGTCAGACCGACTTTCAGTTTTCCGCCGATGATTGCGGTGGTCGCGGGAACTGCGCCTTCCGCTCGAACAATCTCCTCCACCTTTGCCGCGAATTCCATATTCTGCGGATACGGCATGCCGTGACTGAGGATCGTGCTTTCCAGGCCGACAACAGGTTTCCCCTCCGCCAGTGCCTGCGCGATCTCGGGTTTTACATCCAGATACTTTTCAAAGCTCATAATTCTGTTCCTTTTATTTCGTTATTCAGACCACATCAGCGGTCCATGTCCTTTCAGAGTCAAAGAAATGGGAGCACTGATCCGGTCTCCCATCCTTTTCAATTCTACCCGCTCCAAGTAGAAAGTTCAAGAAACCGCAGCGCGTTCTAATTCTGCTCCCGCTTAAACACGCAGTGCTTTTTCCAGGAAAGAGCACCGCAGGCAGGGCATTTCACACCCTTCTCCAGGACTGCCTGCACCATCCGTTCTGCTTTTTCCGCGGACCGGTTCAGTTCACGGAACTCTTTCCCGCACGTACCGCATTTCAGTTTGTACGTGAAACAGTCCTCATAGGAACCGGAAGGAAGTTTAAGCGTCATTTTGAATTCCATCAGATTACCTCCGCGATATCGATATAATTATACCTTTATATGATGCCCCGCGCAAAGCGGACAACACCGTGCAATGGATTTTTCCCTTTCTTGTGATACAATGATGGCATATCACGGACGAAAGGGGAACAGCGATGGCAAAGATCTCGATCCTGTTGTGCACCTGCAACAGCGGTGCATATCTGCGGGCGCTTGTGGACTCGATTCTGGCCTCCGAATACAGGGATTTCGAACTGCTGGTCCAGGACGACTGCTCCGAAGATGATACCCACGCCATCCTGCGTTCCTATGATGACCCGCGGATCCGGATCCGCGTAAATCCGAGTCCGTCAGGCGGTGCCGCGCAGAACTTCATGTCCGCCCTGCTGAACTGGGACACCAGTGACTACATCATGTTTGCCGATGCGGACGACTACTGGGAACCGGAGAAAATCGGAAAGACACTGGAGTGCATGCTTCACACCGAAGCGGATTGCCCGTCCGGAACGCCTGTCCTGGTTCATACGAATCTTTCCGTGGTGGGAAAGGACCTGGAGCCAATCTCCCCCTCTCTTTGGGAATACGAGAAAATCTCTCCTGAGCGCACTTCTTTCCGGCAGTTGCTGGCGCAGAACAATGTGACGGGATGTACCGTCATGATCAACCGCGCCCTGAAGGAACTTGTGCCAGATGCACCTGCTTCTTTCGTCATGCACGACTGGTGGCTGGCACTCTGTGCCTCCGCCTTCGGAAGGATCGCGTTCCTCCGGGAACCCCTGATCCGTTACCGTCAGCATGGAGAGAACAGTGTAGGCGCTTATAATGCCGGAAGTCTCTCTGCGTCCGCAAAGAAACTGCGCAACAGAGAGCGCATCGAACGCATCTACAGGCAGATGTTCGACCAGGCAGCCTGCTTTGGCCGGTATTACCGGGACCGTCTGACTCCGGAACAGGCTGATCTCTGCCGCGCTTACGCCGGAATGAAAGATCAGACCCGCATCGGAAAAGCCTATACGATCATTCGAAACGGGTTCTGGAAAAACACACTTCTACGGAATCTCGGACAATTTCTCGCAATCTGATTCACTCCATATCCCTGCGGGTGTGCTATAGTAGGAATAGAAATAAACGGCATTCCGCCGTCCAATTTATTATGATCACACAAGGAGAAATCAAAATGGCAGATGAAAAACGCGGTCTTTTTTCCTCTTTGAAGGAAAAATTAGAAAAGAAATCTGAAACCACAGCCAAACCGGCTGCGGCACCGGCACCGAAACCTGCAGCCAAACCAGCTGCGATGCCGACTGCTAAACCCGCTGCTGCTCCGGCACCCAAGCCGGCTGCTAAACCCGCTGCTGCTCCCGGAGTCAAACCACTGGTGACACCGTCTGCCAAACCGGCAGCCGCACCCGCAGCTGCTCCCGGAGTCAAGCCCCTTGTGACGCCAACTGCCAAACCGGCTGGCAAGTCCGTAGAGGAACTGGCGAAAGAAGTCATCCGCGGCGACTGGGGCAATGGTCAGGAGCGCAAGGACAAACTGGCTGCAGCAGGCTATGACTATGACACCGTACAGGCAAAAGTCAACGAACTGCTCAATCCTCCCAAGCCCACAACAGCAACTCCTCTCTCCACCGGAAAAACCGTAGAGGAACTGGCGAAGGAAGTCATCCGCGGTGAATGGGGCAATGGTCAGGAGCGCAAGGACAGACTGGCAGCAGCCGGTTATGACTACGCCACCGTTCAGGCAAAAGTCAACGAACTGCTGAAATAATCCCCGAAGAAACCGGACGGCAGCCTGTAACAGGGCCGCCGTCCTTTTATGTGTCAAAAAACGGCATCTGCCGAAATGGACAGATGCCGTACTGTATCGATCCGCCGATCAGAAAGCAAAAGAGCCGTTTACGAAGACCGGAACTTCCTTCCCGGAATAGGTAGTACCTGTAATCTGCAGGTCACGGGTCCCCACCATGAAATCCACATGGGTCATGGAAGTATTCATTCCCAGTTCCTTCAGCTGTTCCTCACTCATGTTCTCCGATCCGTAGATACAGGGGTAAGCGGATCCGAAAGCGAAGTGGCATGAAGCGTTCTCATCAAACAGGGTGTTCAGGAACAGAACGCTGGACTGGGAAATCGGGGAATCGTAAGGGACCAAAGCGACCTCACCGAAATAACTAGCCCCTTCATCCACGGAAATCGCGTTCTTCAGGACTTCTTCTCCCTGACGGGCATGGACTTCCGTGATCTTTCCGTTCTGCACAGTGAACCAGAAACCGTCGATGATGGTTCCGTTATAGGAGAGCGGTCTGGAAGCCACGATCCTGCCGTTGATCCCCTCCCTTTTCGGAAGCGTGAAGACTTCCTCCGTTGGGATATTGGCGGAAAACCGAACACCGGACGCCGCCTTTTCATCTCCGCCCGCCCAGAAGTGCCCCTGAGGCAACTCCACGGTCAGGTCGGTGCCGAGGCTGTTGATGTATCTCAGATGATGGAAATTATAGGCGTTGAGCAATTCGATGTGCCGCTTCAACTCCTCGGTATGCGCTTTCCATTTTGGGGCAGCATCCGGTCCTTCCACGCGGCACGCCTTCAGGATCTCCTCCCAGAGCCGCAGGACCGCATCGCCGGAATCCATCTCCGGAAACACGGCTTTCGCCCATGCCACCGTAGGAATGGAACAGACACACCAAGGGAAATCATTGCGCATCTCCCGCTTCCGGAAGATCTCAAGCGCTTTTCCCCTGCTGATCTGTGCCCTGCGCAGCCGATCCCCGTCCACTCCTTTCAAGTTTTCAGGATCATCCGCTGAGATAGCCAGCCATGCCGCGCCTTCCCCGGAAACCGTATTCATCATCTGTACTTCCCAGTCATTCACGGTATCGAAGACATCGTCTGCCGCATACAGATATTTATAACGGGTCAGCGTGTCATCCTTCCAGTTCATCAGGACTTCCCTGCATCCGGCTTCATAGGCTGCCTTTGCACAGAGTCTGGCAAAGTACGCTCCTTCCACCGGACAGTTGATCACGAGCCGCTGGCCGGGGCGCAGGTTCACGCCTTCCCGAATTACGAGAGCTGCATATTCCGCCTGAAGTTCTGCTAATTTCATTGGTTTTTCCTCCGTAGGGTATTGCAATTCATCACTGCATGTTCAGAATTTCATCCAGGATCGCTTTATGGTCACCCTTGTAAATTATGTGGTGGTTACTGATGGGGCGTTTCGCGAAATACTCGTATCCCTCATCCAGTTTCAGCACCATCTGGGTCCGGCAGAGATCCGTTTTATGCGTCGTTTCGACAAGGGTCGCCTTTCCGGCATAATAAGCGGATAGATCCCCGTTGCATTTGAAGATCGTCATGGGCTGCGGAGTCAGGTCTCCGCTGACGGCGACCCCAATACCGGACTCGAAGTGGGTCATCAGGCTGTAGCGGTCGCACATATTCAGCGGGAGGGTGCAGTGCGCAAATGTGATCTCATTTTTCTTCGTATCGATATATGAAGGATTCGCCATGAAACCGGGCTCACCCGTGAGCACATGCATCACTGCCATGCTCAGCAGCGCTTTCTGATCTCCTTCGCAGGCTGCGGGAATTCCCTGCGCATTGAGGATCGCCAACGCCAGACACCCGGTCGTGTGAATCGCACTGAGCAAGTCGAAGCAGCGAACCGTCACACCTGTGAGGCCATACCTTGCGATGAGCCGCTGAAGAGCGCCATAAACGTTCAGTGCTTTCTCCACCTCTGCGGGATCAAAGCCTTTCGTTTTCAGTTCGGAGGTGTAAGCATTCTCATCATACCCGCCTTTATGGAATTCCTCCACCAGTTCATCCAGTGAATACAGTTCCATGGAGATTCCGAACCGTTCCTTCAGCGCATTGAGATCCGCGTCGGAGGCGATCAGCCCGCCGGGTTCGCCGAAGCATCCCAAATGCTGTTTCCCCAGTTTTTCGCGGATACGGGCATTGCGCAGCAGGTGTCTTAACTCAGCAGCGATTTCCTCCGTCGTTCCAAAAAGGATCTGTCCCTTCTTTCCATGCTCCTGAAGGTATCCCATGATCTCCATTGCCGCCGGAAGAGAGTTGTATGCAGGTGTGGTCAGCAAAACATAAGGTTCTTTCGTCTGTTCATGACAAGCACGGAATCCAAGCTCCGCACCGCCCGAGGCGATAAAATAGACCGGAAGCGCCTGATCCGCAACCTCATCCATCTCCGCGCAGGTGACTTCAAAGCCGATTTCTTTGCTCAATTCTTTCAGAAACAGATCTGAATATGTGGGGATATAAGGGTCGTTACAGTCCGGTGGCCCCATCAGAAATTTGACTTTCAATGATTCCATTGCACACTCCTGTCTCCTGCCGATTCTCCGAAGCAGGTCTTTTTTTCATTATACAATCTCAACAGACGATTTTCCTCTGGAAAACGGTATACCTTTCCGTAGATAACCGCACTATGCTGTTTCCGGGATTCGGTACATGAGGTGGAATAATATCGGTATACGGAAAAAAGCCACGATCACTCGTGGCTTTTTTCTGGTCGGAGTGGCGAGACTCGAACTCGCGGCATCCAGTTCCCAAAACTGGCACGCTACCAACTGCGCTACACCCCGTCAACGCGAGATTTATTATATCAAAGTGAAAGATCGGATGCAACGGCTTTCATCATGTTCCGCCGGCAGCAGGACATGCGTTTCTCTGTTCAGTACTTGTCTGCTGTGCTAAACTGATATCAGCAGCAAATACCCCATTATCAGGAAAGGAGACACCATGATGTCCCGTTTCACGATTCCGAGAGATATCTTCTACGGAACCGGATCAATGAAAGAATTAGGTAAACTGACCGGTTACAAGCGCGCATTCATCGTGACAGACAGGGTCATCCCAAAACTCGGTTTTCTGTTCGAACTCAACGATATACTCATCTCTGCCGGTATGGAGACGAAAGTCTATACCGGCGTAGAGAGCGATCCCGATATCACTGCTGTAATGGAAGGCGCACATCTGATGCAGGAATTCCAGCCTGACCTGATCGTTGCCATCGGAGGCGGAAGCAGTATCGACGCGGCGAAAGCCATGTGGATCTTCTATGAGCACCCTGCAATCACTTTTGATGAAATCCTGAAAAACGGCACGCCGCCGCTGCGGAAGAAGGCGCATCTCGCAGCAATCCCCTCCACCAGCGGGACCGGAAGCGAAGTGACGTCTTTTGTCGTAATCTCAGATCATGCGAATAAGATGAAATACCCCATCGCGGATTATGATCTGACTCCGGATATCGCCGTGCTGGATGCCAACGTCGCCATGACCATGCCCAAGCGGCTCGCCGCCTATACCGGTATGGACGCACTGTGCCATGCCATCGAAGCCTATGTGGCAACCAACCGGAACAACTTCACCAACCCTCTGGCGATTCATGCCATCACCGTTCTGCTCGGTTATCTTCCTCCCGCCTACGACGGGGACGTGGAAGCGAAACAGGAAGTGCATATCGCCCAGTGTATGGCAGGCATGTCCTTCACCAATGCCGGTCTTGGAATCACCCACAGTCTCGCTCATAAGATCGGCGGCACCTTTGGCACTCCGCACGGTCTGTGCAACGCCATCCTTATGCCTTATGTCATGCGCTACAATGCCAAGGACCATATGGCCATCCGTCACTATGCCCGGATCAGCGACCGTCTGAGTCTGGAAGGACAAAGAGAGATGAATATGCTTAATTCCCTGATCCGCGCCGTAAAGGATCTTGCAGCCTATATGGAACTGCCTTCCTGCTTCAAGGACGCCGGCATTCCCGAAGAAGACTTCCTCGCCAATAAAGCTGAGGTCGCCCACAATGCGCTTCTGGACTCCTGTACGCCGACAAATCCCAGACAGCCTACCGAGGAAGACCTGCTTCGGATCTTTGAATGCGCATATTACGGCAATCCCATCACATTCTGACCGGGAGGAGACCCCCAATGAAAAAACTGCTCCAGAAAACGGACCACATCCTTATCGGCGGTCACAGAGGCTGCGAGTGCGAGCTTCCGGAAAATTCCATCGCCGCCATGGAACGGGGAATCAAGGACGGAGCGGATTATCTTGAGATCGATGTCCAACTGACCAGCGATGGCGTTCCGGTCATCTATCACGATACCCTGCTTGAACACAAGACTGCGCTCGCCGGTTATGTACATGAGCACACGGAGGCGGAGCTCCGGGCAGCTGTTCCAGGATTCTGTACCCTGCGCGAGGCGATGCGCTGGGGCAAGCAGGCAGACGCATGGTTCGGCCTTGAACTGAAAGGCGTTCCGCTTGATACCCAGCCCTATAATCTCCGGCTGGTGGAACTGCTGTCCCAGGTTGTCCGGGAGGAAGGCATGACGGATCATGTCTTCGCTTTCGGACTGGACTATCAGGTTCTTCGGCATCTTCGTGAAGTGGATCCGGATATCCCCATCGGACTCATCATTGCGGATGTTCCCCAGGATCCTGTCGGCCTTATGAGGGAGATGGACGCCATTATTTACCTCGCGTATATCTGGCAGATGACCCCTCAGATCATCCGGGAACTGCATGATGCCGGATACTATGTGGACGGTGCGATCTTGCGGGAGAAGAAATGGCAGAAACGCGCGCGGGAACTGGGCGTCGATATGTTTGAAACGGACTTCCCCGCTGATGATGCAAAGACCGTCACTCCCAGAATTCCTGTGTGAACTCACTGATCATTCAGCCGGCGCGGACTCTTTCAGGAGCCCGCGCCGTTTTCTGTTCTTATTTCGCTCATCATAAATTTACAAATTGGACTTTTTCTTTTATGCGAAACATCGTATCTTTTAAAAAACACGTTTTTCCCCTGAGAAGACGCAGAAGGAGGTACGGACATGCCTGAATACACCAGCCCCGCGGAATATACCAGCCGGTTGAGGCACAATATTCTTCAGATGCCGCCTGAGATCCAGAACGCCACCGGCATTGTGATCAATGGAAGAAGGCTAAAGAGCCTGGTTTTTACCACGGATATCGCCATTATCAAAAACTGCGACGCTGACGGTGTGTTCGCGGTCTATCCTTTCACTCCGCAGCAGTCCATCAGTGACGCGCTCATCAAACACTCATCCATGCCCGTATTCTGCGGTGTGGGTGGCGGTACCACGCGCGGTGCCAGAACGAGAACGCTTGCCAAGGATGTGGAGAGCCAGGGGGCCATCGGCGTCGTGCTCAACGCGCCGATTTCCAACGAAGACCTGAAGATGGTCAGTGACTCCATCGACATCCCTGTTGTCATCACCGTTGTCAACAAGCAGACGGACATTCTCGCCAGACTGGAAAACGGAGCATCCATCCTGAACATCGCAGCGGCTCTGGATACGCCGGAAGTCGTCCGTTACGCACGGTCTGTGGCACCGAACGTGCCGATCATCGCCACAGGAGGCAAAACAGGCGAACATGTCATGGCAACCATTGAAGCCGGTGCAAACGCCATCACTTACACGCCTCCTTCAACGCAGGAATTGTTCCAGAAAATGATGCAGAATTATCGCAATCTCTGACGGGCGGAACACATGGATTTGGTAAAGCAGCCTCTCCCGGATGGAAGAGGCTGTTTCTCTGTCACGCTGACCCATTCCTCCCGCACAGTCGTGATATGTGCGTCGCAGGAACAGTACCCCTGGAGCATCAGTGCATAGTATAATAAAATTAGACGATACGTCATTGTGTCGTCGTGGAATCAATAGACCAAACACGTTCACCTTTTTGCGAAAGGAGGCATGCGTTCCTCCCGTTACACCAGACCGCGGAGGCCCGCGAAATCCCGTTATGAAACAAAGACCCGTAATCTACCTTTCCGGTCCGGACCGTCTGCTGCCGGACGGGAAAGAGCGCATGAAAAAAGCTGCAGAACTCTGTGACAAGTATGGTTTTGACACCGTTCCTGTTCCGGACACATTGTTTGTCCATTCTTCTTCTAAAGAGGAGGGCATCGCTCTTGCAAAAGAACGGCTGGCAGGCATTGCTTTCTGCGATCTGATCATTGCGGATACCCGCGATTTCCGGGATCTTCTGGAGCCTTACGGCGAGACATCCATGGAACTGGGTTACGCCTGGGGCATGGGGAAAAAACTGTACTGCTATATGAAAGATGCCAGATCCTGCGCGGACCGCTATCCCGGAAACCGCCACAAAAATGAGAAGGATTTCTGGGTCGATGAAAATGGGATCAGTTTCGAACCCGGTCCCCTCAACCTGATGCTCGTCAGTCCTTCGACCGTGGTCGAAGGAGGACTGGAAGAGGCTCTGAAAGCTGCAAGCGCAGACTTTTTCGGAAAGGAGGGTTGAAAGATGTTTATCGACAAGAACGGAAATCTGCGCAGGCCCGTCGCCTATCTGGCAGATTTCGAGATGTTTCTCCCCACCTGTAAGGAGACCGTAAAGTACTGGAAAGAAACCTGTGACCGATACGGAATCATCGGTCTGTTCCCCGGAGACGAGGAGCCAGATGACGAGTTCAAGCCATATGAACCCAAAGATGACTCTCCGGAAGAGAAGCGGTACAAGATCTTCATGCATGACGTGAATCACATGAAGCGTTCCGATATGGTCATCGCTCAGCTGGATGACTGGAGAGGATCCCAGCCGGACAGCGGTACCGCTTTTGAGGTCGGCTATATCGCTGCATCAGGAAAACCATGCTATGGTTTTCTCCGTGGGCATGATTCCATGCTCGACCGTACCACAACCGAGAAAATGCAGGATTCGGACGGCGTCTGGAGGGATCCCGAGGGATACGCTTTTGAAGATCGCGGGATCGGAATGGATAACATCTTCGCCGTTGTGAAACTGGGTGAGACCTTCGAGGATGCCTGCAGGCTTGCCCGTGCCGATTTCGATGAACAGCTCGTTGCGGCGGGACTGGATCCCTGGACACCCGAGGAATGACGGCATAATCAATAATTC
>CAMKDB010000007.1 GCA_946411155.1 uncultured Faecalibacterium sp. | reverse complement strand
CCTCATCCAGAAGAATCAGCGGATTTGCTGTTCCTGCCTGCTGAATCGCGGAGATGATCTTCCCCGGCATCGCCGCCACATAAGTCCTGCGGTGGCCTCGTATCTCTGCTTCATCCCTCACTCCACCGAGAGACATGCGGACAAACTTGCGTCCAATACTGTCGGCAAGAGAATGTGCTATGGAAGTTTTTCCTACTCCGGGGGGACCAACAAGGCAGAGAATCTGGCCTCCCTGTTTCCCTGTCCTTGCCCGAACCGCCAGATACTCCACAATCCTGTCTTTCACTTCCTGGAGTCCATAGTGATCTTTGTCCAGGATTCGCTGAGCATGGCGGATATCCAGATTGTCCTTGGAAAAAACGCGCCAAGGCAGATTCAAGACGGTATCCAGATACTGATCGATTACTGCATACTCCGGAGAATTCGGAGATTGCTGGGAAAGACGATTTACTTCCTTGTGCAGTTTTTCCTTATTTGCCTCATCCAAGGGAAGCGATTCAATCCGCAGATGCAGGTTGGAGAAATCCTGATCCATCGGAACCTCTTCTCCCAATTCCTGAGAGATCGTTCTCATCTGCTCCCTCAGATAGAACTCTCGCTGATTCTGCATCATGGAGTCCTGTACTTTTTCATTGATCTCCTGCTCAATACGCAGCACATCATTTTCCTGGGCAAGCAGGTTCAACAGCATGGATAGCCGTTTAATGGAACTAGACTCCTCAAGAATATCCTGTTTATCGTGATAATCGATCGGGAGATTGAACGCCAGATACTCAACGAACTCCTTAGGATCAGGTTTTGAGAATGCTTTCAGTAAAACATCATTTGACATTCTGGGGACAAACGAAGCATAAGTCTCCAGCTGATCCTGGATGCTGCGCACAAGAGCGGAGGCAGTGGAAGAATCCTTGGAAAGGATCTTCCGTGCGTCATCGCGACAGATACCGGCAAACACTACCCCGTTCGATTCAGAGAGCGAAACCATCTTCGCCCTGTACTTGCATTCAACGAGTACCCGGAAAAGATTATCATTAATCTTAAGGACCTGACGCACATCGGCAACGACTCCATACCTGTACAGGTCTTTCTCTTTAGGATATTCGACCGAGAGATCTTTCTGTGCAATCAAGAATATCTTCTCACTGTTTTCCAGACAGTAGTTCACCGAGTTCATCGAGGCTTCTCTGCTTACGTCAAAATGATTGACCGTATCAGGAAACAATACGACACCACGCATGGCAACCATCGGAAAGGATTGTATTTGTTCTATTCTCATTTTCTGCTCTTTCTATATTTTTAGGGATTGTACACTAGTGTAACAACTAACTCCGCGGAATGCAACCGATGCAAAACAGGCATGACCGAAGTCATGCCTGTATCAATTTGTGATTGATCATTCGCAGATCGGTTTGCCTTCTTTCACGGCATTCAGGTCAAAAACGACCTTCTTGATACCGCTGTCGGCCGAGATGTCATACATCGTCGGGATCAATAGTTTTTCCAGAACTGCTCTCAGACCTCTTGCGCCGGAGTTCTTCTCCAGTGTTCTCCTCGCAATTTCTCTCAGCGCGTCCTCCGTAAACTCCAGTTCAACATTATCAAGAGAAAACAGGTACTGATACTGTTTTACAAGAGCATTCTTGGGTTCAGTCAGGATCCGCATCATCGCGTCCTCATCCAGATTGTCCAGGACGGTAATGACAGGCAAGCGCCCAACAAGTTCCGGAATCAGACCATATTTTACAAGATCATGCCCTGTAACTTCACGCAGATAACGCTGGTCGCGGTCTTCATTCTTACTTTGAATTTCCGCGCCAAACCCAAGGGATGATTTAGCGACACGCGTCTCGATCAGTTTGCTGATGCCGTCAAAGGCTCCGCCACAGATAAACAGGATGTTCTGGGTATTGATCTGAATGAATTCCTGCTGAGGATGTTTGCGGCCGCCCTGAGGAGGCACATTGGAAACCGTTCCCTCCAAGATTTTCAGGAGCGCCTGCTGAACGCCTTCCCCGCCGACATCCCGCGTGATCGAAGGATTCTCACTCTTGCGTGTGATCTTATCGATCTCATCTATGTAGATGATGCCACGCTCTGCCGCCTTGACGTCAAAGTTTGCTGCCTGAATCAGTTTTAAAAGGATGTTTTCCACATCCTCACCGACATAACCCGCCTCAGTCAGAGTCGTGGCGTCGGCAATCGCAAACGGAACATTCAAAGCACGGGCAAGAGTCTGAGCCAGATACGTTTTCCCGACACCGGAAGGTCCGATAAGGAGAACATTGCTTTTCTGCAGCTCAACTTCAGCATCTTTTGCGGAATTACTCTTAAGTCTTTTGTAGTGGTTATATACTGCAACAGACAATGTTATCTTGGCATCTTCCTGCCCGATCACATAAGCATCAAGGATTGCTTTGATCTCATGCGGTTTCAGGACTTTCAGTTTCTTGACCGGATCAACATTATTGACGGCACCGCGCTCAAAAGAAAAATCATCATCATGGATCAGCGAATGGCACAGTTCCACACATTCATTACAGATATAAACACTGGGGCCAACGAGCATCCGCTCGACCTGGTCCTGCGTTTTTCCGCAGAATGCACATCTCATCACTTTTTTGGAACCAGGCATTTTATCTCCCGCCTATCAGTTTCTTTTCTCGATGACCTTGTCCACAAGGCCATACTGCTGAGCTTCTTCCGCAGTCATGTAGAAATCGCGCTCTGTATCCCGCTCGATCACTTCCAAAGGCTGACCGGTCATCTCGGAATACATTGTGTTCATTTTCTGACGAATACGGATGATGTGATCCGTGTGGATCTTCATATCAGAAGCCTGTCCTTCCACGCGGCCAAGAGGCTGGTGAATCAGGACTTCACTGTTGGGAAGTGCATACCGTTTACCTTTAGCACCTGCTGCAAGCAGGAAAGAACCCATGGAAGCAGCAAGCCCAACACAGATGGTGGATACATCGCACTTGATGTAATTCATGGTGTCGTAAATCGCTAGTCCCGCGGTGATTGAACCTCCCGGGCTGTTGATATAAAGGCTGATGTCCTTATCGGGATCCTGCCCTTCAAGAAAGAGCAGTTCCGCAACAACAACACTGGCGACGCTGTCGTTGATCTCGCCGTTGAGAATAATAATCCTATCGTTCAGCAACCGGCTGAAGATGTCGTACGCGCGCTCTCCTCTGCTGGTCTGTTCAACTACATTCGGAATCAGAATATCGTTTAATGGATACACAATAGACCTCCGTTATGGGAAACTGGCATCTGCGGTTTTATTCCTCAGTTACCTCTGCCGGTTTCTCTGTTTCTTCTGCGGGTTTCTCTTCAGCAACACCGTTCTCACGAACAATGTCGAGCGCCCTGTTGCAAGCAAGATCTGCTTTGACAAGTTTTGCAGGGAGCAGTTCTTTCAGTTTGCTGACTTCCATCTTGTAGTTATCAGCCTGCTTGGCATACTCGGCTTCTACATCCTCATCGGAAACATTGATTCCTTCTGCCCTGGCAATTGCCTCAAGCGCGAGCCTTGTTCTCAGTTTCTTCACTGCCGGCGCTTTGAGGGACTCACGAAGATATCCATCATTCAATCCGGTATACTTGTAATAAGTATTCAGGTCGATTCCCTGATAGCTCAGCTGATAGGAGAACTGATTCACCTCTTCTTCCACAGCCTCATCGACCATTGCATCCGGAATATCTCCATCCAGCGTTTCAACGATCTTATCCATCAGAGCGTTCTCAAAGTCAGAATTGACACGCTCTTCCTTGCGCTCGGTAAGTTTCTCTTTGATATCAGCTTTCAACTCATCAAGAGTGTCAAATTCGCTAACATCCTTTGCAAGGTCATCATCGAGTTCAGGAAGTTCCTCAACATGGATGTCCTTGACCTTGCATTTAAACACAGCAGGTTTTCCCGCCAGTGTTTTTTCAGCATAGTCCTCAGGGAAAGTGACATTTACTTCAAAGTCTTCACCAACTTCGTGACCAATGATCTGATCCTCAAAGTTATCAATGAAAGAATGAGAGCCGATAGTGAGCTTGTAATCCTCACCCTTACCGCCTTCAAAAGGCTTGCCGTCTACAAATCCTTCGAAATCGAGCGTGATCTGATCCTTGTCCTGAACAGGACGATCATCCACATCGAGCAGACGGGCAGCATTTCTCTGATAACGTGACAGTTCCGCATCAACTTCCTCATCAGACACTTCAACTGCTTCCTTTACAGCGGATACCCCTTTGTACTGTCCGACAGTCAACTCAGGACGAAGAGCAACGGTAAAAGTCACAGTCATGCCATCCTCTTTGGACAGCTTATCGAGGCGAACCTCCGGTCTCCCAACTGTTTCATATTCAGTAGCCTTGATGGCTGCATCATATTCGTCAGGAAGCAGATCATTTGCTGCATCTTCATAAAAGAAAGATTCACCGAATCTTTTCTCAATCATCTGACGGGTCGCTTTTCCTTTGCGGAAACCAGGCAGCTGAATCTTCTTGTTCTCACGCACGAATGCACGCTGAACAGCTTTCTCAAAATCTTCAGGTCCGACTGAGCATACCAGTTCAACCTGTTTCTTGTCTTCAAGGACTTTTTGTTCTGTAAGAGCCATGTTATTCCTCCAAATTTCAATCTTATCGATTATAGCATGAAAAAAAAGCGAATACTAGAATGTATTCACGCTTTTTATAGCAGCCTGCTTGATGATAATATCCTGTCTTCTTCAGTGGAGCTCCGGGGTCACGAACAAAGGACAAAACTCCAGTTCATCGGCGGAAATAAGTCTGAAACGGATTCCCCGATACTCCCGGTTCACTGCCATACTTCTGGCCTTCCCGTGCAAATGGCCGTAAAAACAGCGCTTCACGCCGTATTCGCGCATCAAATCAATATAGTCTTCATAAACAAACTCCCCGAACACAGGAGGGTAATGAAGAAACACGATGATTTCTCTGCATTCAAGTTTTTTGGCTTCCTCAAGAGACATCTTCAGTCGGAGCCATTCACGTTTATAGACCTTGCTTCCAGCGTCGCCTTCTTCATAGAACCAGCTTCTGGTGCCGCAGACAGCGAGGCCTTCAACAGGGATTGCATCGTGATAGATCATTCTGACAGATTTGATCCCGTTTTCATCGAGAAACGCTTCTGCCTTCTTCCGGGATGGCCACCAGTAATCATGATTGCCTTTGATCAGAATCTTATTGCCCGGGAGCGATTCAATGAAAGCCAGATCTGCCTTTGCTTCCAGCAGGTCGATTCCCCAACTGATGTCGCCAGGAATCACAACGGTATCCCCTTCCCCTATAAGCGCACGCCAGTTCTTTTCCAGCCGCTGCACGTAATCCTGCCAGCCGGAAAAGATATCCATCGGTTTCTCAACGCCGAAGGGAAGATGAAGATCAGCTATCGCATATAGCGCCATCAATGATTCTCCAGATTTTTTAGAAATGATAGTCTGTGGAACGGAGTGATTCCATACTGTTTGATTGCCGCGTAATGTTCCTTCGTCGGATAGCCTTTATGTTTTTCAAATCCGTACTCTGGAAAGTCCTGCGCCAATTTCTCCATATATCGGTCCCGGGTAACTTTTGCAAGTATGGACGCAGCAGCTATGGACGCTGAAGTTGCATCGCCTTTAATAACAGCTATTGCGGGGATTGCCACATCGGGAACCTTATTGCCGTCAACAAGTGCAGCCTGAGCTCCACTCGATTCTGCAGCCTGAATACATAGTTTCATACCAAACATAGTGGCACCGAGGATGTTCAGACGGTCTATCGTAAGATTGTCGATCAGTTCTACATGCCAGGCGATACACTCCCTGACAATTTCATCGTACAGAACTTCTCTGCGTTTTTCCGTGACCTTCTTCGAATCATTTAACCACTCGAATCTCGACTCCGGACTCAGGATTACAGAAGCAACTGCAACCGGTCCCACCAGAGGACCGCGTCCTGCTTCATCAACTCCGCATATTACGCCGAAAGTCTCACGCTCAGACGCATCATATTGATACAGTTCCTCGTAGATCATGGTTTCTCCAGCGTTACCCTGCCATATTTCCCGGCTCTCAGTTCATTGAGGACCACTTTAGCTGCCCGTTCTGTATCAGCCTCGGCGCCCCGGAGAAGAAAGCCTCTCTTCCTTGCATATGCCTGAAGGATCTCATAACCGTTCAAATGCTCATCAATCTCAATGTTCATCCTGGATTTCATATTCTCCGGATATAATTCACGGAGTTCCTGGATAAGGAGCGAGGCTACTTCTTCCAGATCAAAGACCTCATCCCTTACCGCACCGGTAAATGCCAGATTGTAGCCAACTTTCGGATCATCGAATTTAGGCCAAAGGACGCCAGGCATGTCCAGTAGTTCATATTGCTCCGTACTGAACCATTGTTTACCTCTGGTAACACCTGGACGGTCCTCGACCCTCGCCACATTCTGTCCGAGAAGAATATTGATCACGGATGATTTTCCCACATTCGGGACTCCGACGAACATCAATCTCGGTTTTCCAAGAATCCTTTTCCCGTTATTTTCAAAATATGCATCTAAAAAAGCGTAAAGCCTTTTTCTCGTTTTTGATGCGTCCTTCGTATTCACAGCGATCGCATCATAGCCTTCCTTTTTGCGGAAGGCAGAGAGCCAAGCCTCTGTGATAACGGGATCTGCAAGGTCCTCTTTCGTCAGGATATAGATACGCCGTTTGGATCTGCCAATTCGCCGAAGAACAGGGTTCTGACTCGACCATGGAATCCGCGCGTCCATTATTTCCACGATGACATCAACGTTCCTGATGTCTTTTTCCATCTGACGGAGCGTCTTTGTCATATGTCCCGGAAACCACTGGATCTGTTTTTCCGATGAGCTCATCAATTCAACACCTTTCCTACAATGCATTCAACAGGCACACAGCCGACCTGCAGATATCTGCTGTCAAAAGAAACCAAGCGATTGTCGCCCATGAGGAAGACATAACCTTCAGGAACAACGACCGGATATACTGTATCTCCATTGGCAGTTGCCCGAGTCGTATCAACAATATCCTGATATACTTCTCCGTTCACATAAACAGTACCGTCTTCCTCTATGAAGACTTCATCTCCGCCAAGAGCAAGCACCCGTTTAATCAGCGGATCCCCCGTACCGTTATGCGCATCTGTTACAACAACGTCTCCCGGTTTTATCCGGGTATAGACAGAGGCAACGATAACACGCTCCCCCTCAACGTAATTAGGCAGCATAGAAGGACCGACAACACGAAATGATTTGATAAAGAACGTAAAGATCACCATGCAAAAAACGGCTGCTGAAACCATAGCATCGATCCACTCAAACAGCGGATGCTTCTCAGCAACTATATTCTTCTCTTCTGCAGACAGTGATTTCATTCGAACACCTCAAATCAATCACCATTTTAGAAAGAAAAAGAGGAACACGCAAGTGCTCCTCTCCGTCTCCGATTTTTCTTAAACGCGCTCTTTGAGTTTGGCAGACTTGCCAACGCGGTCGCGCAGGAAATACAGTTTCGCGCGGCGGACAACACCGTGTCTGACGACTTCGACTTTTTCAACGTTGGGGCTGTTGACAGGGAAAACTCTCTCAACACCAACGCCGTAAGAAGTTCTGCGCACTGTAAATGTCTCATTAACGCCGCCATGCTTCATAGCAATGACAGTGCCTTCAAAAACCTGGATCCTGCTTCTGGAACCTTCGACGATTCTGACATGAACCCGAACGGTATCACCGATCTCTAATACCGGTTTTTCAGCTTTTAATGAGCTCTGAGAAATCAGTTTGATTGCGTCCATTCTTTACCTCCCATATTCAGGCATTCATGTATCAATATCGTACAGAGGACTGCCAGCTTAATGTTTTGCAACATCAATCCCGTTTGGGAAAACGGAAATAATTGCGCACTTGAAGATGTTATCATATCCGTTCAGAAGATGCAAGTCTTTTTATGCATTTTCCGCATTCGTTATTCAAATAATTCCCCTCTGGCATCCAAAAGTGCTGTCCGTGTGATATTTTCTACCTCAAAAATCGTTTCAGGGCTGAATACCCGCAGTCCTTCAAGAAACAGCGAAGGATTCAAGCCAATAGCAGGAGAAGAAGTTAATTCACAGTTCAGAAGAATACCGCTTCCAGTATACTCTACAGATACAAAACGAATATTGGTTTTGATATCTTCTTTCCGCTCCACTCCTTTTTTGTTTTTGCGACGGACAAGTATCTGTTCCTGATCAATATACTTCAGTATCACTTCCCTAATATCTGCCGCTCTGAGGGCAATTGACCATCTGGAATAAGCAACATCCTTATAACTCACCTTCGCCGGAGCAGCCTTCAACGCCTTGATCCCTAAAGGCAGTCCCTCATTAAGGCGCAGGATAAAAGAGGCAAGATCCTCTTCTTCTCCCATACGAAGATCCACCACTTCATATGTACTTTCATACCCCAGAGAAAGAGGAGCTGGAAACATCAGGTACAGGTGCGGATTGAAACCTTCCGTATACCAGACGTCTGATCTGGTTCGCTTTACTGCTCTGGTGAAGCAGCGCATCAGATCCAGATGGGACAGGTATCTGGCAATATCCTTTTTTTCAAAAAAAACTCTAATCGTTTGCAAAGCATTCTCTCCCGCAGAACTGATTGATTCCGCAGCCGCTGCACTGCTGCCTGCAGTTCAGCGTGACTTCGGCGTTCATCGCTTTCATATATTCCCTTTTAAGAAAAGATTTTCTGATTCCGTAGTCAACGACTTCCCAAGGTTCTGTTTCTTCGAATGATCTCTCCCGTTCTGCGTAGAACCGCAAATCGAGCCCTGCATCGCGAACCGCTTTTTCCCATCTTTCAAATGAGAATCCCTCACCCCAGGAATCAAAAATCGCCCCGTCATGATAGGCATTCAAGAGTATTCTGCCTACCCTTCGATCCCCTTTCGCCAACAACGCCTCGATCTCTCCAGTTTCCGCATCGTGCCAGCTCAGAGAAATCTTTCTCGAACACACATGCTCGCGTAGAAGCTTCTGTTTTCTGTGCAGTTCATCTATACCAGCATATCCGCAAAACTCGAAAGGCGTGTCCGGCTTGGGAATGAAGCAGGATACACTTGCACTGACGCTGACAGATCTGCCCTTGGGACGATTCGGAAGACTGTAGTAAAGATCCACAATACTCTGGCAAAGATCTCCGATTGCACAGACATCTTCATCTGTTTCGGTCGGAAGGCCCATCATGAAATACAGCTTGACTGAAGTGTATCCGGATTCAAACGCCTCTTTGCAGCCGGACAGAATGTTTTCCTCAGTGATCCCCTTGTTAATCACGTTTCTGAGACGCTGAGTTCCAGCCTCAGCGGCAAAAGTTAGACCGCTCTCACGCACTTTCCTGATCTTCTCAGCCAGTTCCGGACTGAATGCATCAACACGCATTGAAGGAAGGGAAAGATTGACCTTCTCATCGATCGTCCAGGAAAGAAGGCCGTCGATCAGTGGTTCCAATTCAGGATGATCACTTGTTGAGAGCGAAAGCAGAGACAACTCATCGTATCCTGTATTGTGAATCAGCGAATATGCCTGGTTGCAGAGTGTATTGGCTTTTTTCCAGCGGAAAGGCCTGTAGATAAAACCTGCCTGGCAAAACCTGCATCCACGGATACATCCCCGCAGAACTTCCACGCTTGGTCTGTCATGAATGACCTGCATCGATGGGACTAATGGATTTACCGGATATGGAAGGCTGTCAACGTCCAGTTCCACCCTTCTCCGCACTGGCATGGGGGCTCCTTCAAGAGGATGGTATTTTTCTACCTGCCCATTCTCTAAATATGTTACTTCATACAGAGAAGGGACATATACACCGTTCACTTTTGAGCATTCCAGCAGCGTTTCATGCCTGTTAAGTCCTTTCTCTTTACACCGGATAATCACATCACACACATCATTGTTCAATCTCTCTCCATCACCCAGGAAAAAAAGGTCGACAAAATCCGCCATCGGTTCCGGGTTACAACAACACGGTCCACCACAGGCAACGATTGGATCCTTTTCCCCTCTTTGCGAAGCAAGAAGAGGCACGTTCGAAAGGTCCAGCATAGCCAGAATATTGGTGTATGACAGTTCATACTGCATGGTGAAGCCAAGAACATCGAAATCTTTCAGGCTGTCCTTGCTCTCCAGAGCATATAGTTCCAGACCGCAGTCTCTCATCTCTTTCAGCATGTCAAACCAGGGCATGAAGGCTCGCTCACACCAGATACGGTCATCGCTGTTCAGGGTATGATATAAGATTTGTATCGCTTGACAGGACATCCCCACTTCATAGGAATCAGGGAAGCAGAAACAAAAACGAAGTTTGATCTGATCTTTATCCTTATAGATCGAACCGATCTCACCTCCGACATAACGCGCAGGTTTCTGGACTCTGTTCAGGATTTTGTTAAAAAGAAGATTGTCCAATCTTAGACCTCTTTCTCAATATGGTTTGCAGAAATAATCACCGCATGGTATACTTTGCCGGTGACTAGGTTGGATGGTAGCGCAGTTTATCTGTGAGGAAAGTCCGAGCTCCACAGGGCAGGATAACTGCTAACGGCAGCCGAAGGTGACTTCAGGGAGAGTGCAACAGAGATATACCGCCTGAGCAATCAGGTAAGGGTGGAAAGGCGAGGTAAGAGCTCACCGGCAGCACGGTGACGTGCTGGCCCTGTAAACCCTATCCGGAGCAACAGCGAATGGAGCTATAGTTTGCCCGACTTGCTCCAAGGATTGGCTAGAGCCAACTGGCGACAGTTGGTCGAGATAGATTACCATCTACAACAGAACTCGGCTTACAGACCTAGTCATAACAAAACGGAAGTGAACAATCACTTCCGTTTTGTTTTGTATCTTTCGGTTATGCTGCAATAAGCACGAAGACATTCAGCAACAATGCAAGAACAAAGAAAGCAATTGCACAATATTTTGTAACTGTAGCAAGCTTTTCCTCGTTGGAACGGGCTTTACCTTTAAAGACGGTATTGTCGGTTCCCATAATCGCACCCGCAAGCCCGTCGGACTTCTCAGTCTGAAGACTCACGAAGAAAATAATAGCCAGTCCACATGCAATTAAGGCGATTCCGCCGATGATTTCAATAGCTGCCATGAAATAACTCCTCCAAAATGAACAAGTAGAATATTATCACACGATTCTGAAAAAAGCAACGTTATTCTCTTGAGATCCCATCCATGCTGTCTTCGTCTCTGAAAATTGCACCGGCGGCAGGTATCTTTCTGGATCTGTAACGGTATTTTGCTTCCTTTTGGACAAGTCCCTCGGCAGATTTGACTTCTTTCAGCGTCTGACCTTTACGCAGCGTCATGACAGAAACGCCCTGTGTTGATTTCGTAGTCTTCAATGGGATAAGACTGCTGTTGATAATCAGCATACGGCCATTGGTCGAAAACAGAGCATATTCCAGTTCTTCTTTCGATCCCGTACACCAAACCAGATCTCCTTTCGGCGAAAAAGCACTTGTCAGTTTTTTCCTGTTGGAAAGGGTCTGGTAGCAATCGATTGGTACCTTTGAAGCTTTCCCGTTGGAATAAAAGAAGAGGGCATCCCCTTCGAAATCTTCGGTAGCGATCATGCCGACACAGATTTCCCCGCTCATAAAGTCAAGCGCACCAGGCACATAGTCTCCCATCACACTGGCTTTGCCTTCCTTGAAATCAGATACTTTGCACTTATAACAGTTGCGAAGATTCGTAAAGAAAAGAAGGTTCGTGTCGTTGGTACATTCAATGATATCTGTTATATAGTCATCTTCCTTAAACTTTTGAGCTCCACTCATGCGCAGAGACTGCGGAGAGATTTTCTTAAAATATCCTTCCTTGGAATAAAAGATCGTGTAAGGAAGTGCCGCCGTCTTTTCCTTCTCCTCTGTACTGACGGATTCATCAAAAGCTTCGACGAGTTTTGTCTTCCTTGGCTGCGCAAATTTCTGAGCAACTTCAGCCTGTTCTTTCATTATGATGCGATCAATGAGCGACCGGCTTCCAAGGATATTCTTTAGCGATTCAATATCCTGCCGCAATTGTGCGATTTCCGCAGTTCGTGAGAGGATATATTCCCGGTTCAAATGACGCAGCCGGATCTCTGCGATGTAATTTGCCTGTATTTCATCAATTCCAAAACCAATCATCAGATTCGGAACGACTTCCTTCTCTTCCTCGGTCTCTCTAATGATCCGGATCGCCCTGTCAATGTCCAAGAGGATGGTCTCAAGCCCCTCAAGAAGATGAAGCCTGTCCTGCTTCCCGGCAAGTTCAAACTGCGTTCTGCGTGTAACACATGCCCGACGGAATTTTATCCACTCCATAAGGATGCTTTTGGCACCGAGCAGCATGGGTGTGCCATCGATCAATACCGTAAAGTTACATGAGAAGGTATCTTCCAGCGGCGTAATCTTAAACAGTTTCTTCATGAAATTGTCGGGATCGACGCCTCTCTTCAGGTCTATTGTCAAGCGGAGACCATTCTTGTCCGTCTCGTCTCTCAGATCCGAGATGTCTTTGATCTTGCCGGCCTTGATCAGATCAATGATCTTTTCCTGTATTGCCTCAACAGAAGTTGAAGGAGGTATTTCGGTCACCTCAATCCGGTTTCCTTCTTTGTGATAAGTATATCTGGAACGGATCCTGAGACTTCCACGTCCCGTTTCATAAATCTCTCTCAGCACTTCCGGATCCTTCAGAAGAATGCCGCCTCCCGCAAAATCCGGGCCTCTCAAAGTCAGGGAAACATCATGCTCCGGATTCTTCAGGAGCGCTACGACAGTCTCACAGACTTCAGCAAGATTAAACGAACAAATCTGGCTTGCAATACCGACCGCAATTCCAAGGTTGGCATTCACAAGGATACTGGGGAAAGTTGTCGGTAGGAGCGTCGGCTCCGTCATCGTATTGTCGTAGTTCGGGACAAAATCCACTGTCGATTTATTGATGTCCCTGAAAAGCTCTTCCGCAATCTTGGAAAGTTTTACCTCAGTATATCTGGAAGCGGCAAAAGCCATATCCCTGCTGTATGCTTTTCCGAAGTTTCCTTTGCTGTCCACATAAGGATGAAGAAGTGTTTCGTTTCCTTTGGCAAGCCGCACCATAGTTTCATAAATCGCGGCGTCACCATGCGGGTTAAGTTTCATCGTCTGACCGACAACATTTGCAGATTTTGTACGCGAACCGGTCAGCAATCCCATCTGATACATCGTATAAAGCAGTTTACGATGGGACGGCTTGAAGCCATCGATCTCAGGAATTGCACGCGAAACAATCACGCTCATTGCATAAGGCATGAAATTTGTCCTTAAGGTATCCGTGATTGCATCGTCTCTGGTAGAACCGGCTCCTGCAATGAAAACGCTATCCGCTAACTCATTGGTGTGCTGTTCAACTATTTCTTTTTTCTTTCTAGGCATATCTCATGCATCCTCTCAGCTTACATCCAGTTCATCCATATATTCTGCGCCATGCTCCGAAATATAATCTTTTCTACCCTGAAGGTTATCGCCAAGAAGAAGGTCAAACATCATGGCGGTTTCCCCTGCATCCGAAGGCGTAACACGGACCAAGCGTCTGGTGGCAGGATTCATCGTAGTCATCCACATCATATCAGCCTCATTTTCTCCAAGCCCCTTTGAGCGCTGAAGCGTGTACTTTTCCTTGCCAAGTCCATTCAGAATCTCATTCTTTTCATTCTCGTCATAAGCAAAATATGTTTTGTTTTTTGTTGTGATCTCATACAATGGCGATTCCGCAATGTAAACGTAACCCTTTTCGATAAGGGTGGGCATAAGCCGATAGATCATTGTTAAGATCAATGCTCGAATTTGGAATCCGTCCACATCGGCATCAGTGCAGATAATCACCTTGTTCCAACGAAGATTGTCCAATGAAAAAGTTGAAAAATCCTTATTAGACTTTGTCTGGACCTCAACGCCGCAACCAAGAACTTTGATCAGATCTGTAATGATCTCACTCTTGAAGATCTTATCGTATCCTGCCTTCAGACAGTTTAAAATCTTTCCGCGGACAGGAATAATCGCCTGAAACTGAGCATCTCTTCCCTGTTTGCATGCGCCAAGAGCGGAATCTCCCTCCACAATATAGATTTCGCGTACAGAGATATCCTTACTGCGGCAATCCACGAATTTGGCAATCCGATTGGTGAAATCAGTTTTTGTCTGCAGAGTGTTTTTAATATTCAGTCGGGTCTTTTCCGCATTCTCCCGGCTTCTCTTGTTGATCAGAACTTGATTTGCTATAGCATCCGCTTCATAACGGTTTTCAATGAAATAAACTTCCAGTCTTTTCTTCAGGAACTCCGTCATCGCAGAAGCAACGAACTTGTTTGTGATGGCTTTTTTTGTCTGGTTTTCGTAACTGGTGATATTGGAAAAACTGTTTGACACAAGTACCAGGCAGTCCTGAATATCCTGAAACGTGATCTTTGATTCATCTTTCCGGTAAAGCTTCCTGTCGCGAATCAGAGCATCAATTTGATTGACAAACGCTGTCTTGACTGCTCTTTCAGGTGACCCTCCATGCTCAAGGAAACTGGAGTTATGATAATACTCAATCATCTGAACTTTATTGGAGAATGCAAAAGCGCAGGACATTTTGACATTGTACTCCGGCAGATCTTCCCTATCACGTCCCCTTGCGCTGCCTTCGATCAACTGAACAGAAGTCAGTCCTTCAGAGCCGATCAGATCATTGATATAATCCTGAATGCCGTTTGCATAATAAAATGACTGTTCCTCAAAGGAGCCTTTCTCATTCTGCGTGCGTAAAACAAACGTCACTCCGGCATTGACCACAGCCTGGCGTTTCAACAATTCCACGAAATACTCTTTAGGAATAGAAATGTCTGTAAAAACCTTCAGATCAGGACGCCACTTTATTCTTGTACCGTGTCTCGTTTTTTTAGTGGAGTCCTCTTTGATCATTTTTCCCTTGGGCTGCCCTGTTTTAAAGTGGAGTTCATACCGGAAGCCGTCACGGAAGATTTCCACGTCCATATATTCGGATGAATACTGCGTAGCACAAAGCCCGAGGCCATTCAGTCCCAGAGAATATTCATAGTTGGCATTGGCATCGTTATCGTATTTCCCGCCGGCATACAGTTCGCAGAATAAGAGTTTCCAGTTGTACTCTTTTTCCCGTTCGTTATAATCCACGGGAACTCCGCGTCCGAAGTCTTCGACTTCGACGGAATAATCATTGTATTGAGTCACGATGATCTTGTCACCGTGTCCTTCACGTGCCTCATCAATGGAATTTGAAATGATCTCGAAAACTGACTGTTCACATCCTTCAAGACCGTCGGAACCGAAGATAACGGCAGGCCTTTTCCGGACTCTGTCCGCTCCCTTCAGTGCCTTGATACTCTCATTCGTATACTGCTTGCTCTTCGCCATTTTTTCTCCTTTTGCCGATACTATCCATTATATTTATGATACCATAATTCAGCCCCGCAGATAAGGTAGAAGATAGTCGATAACTACACATGCACTATGCTGCCATCTCCTAGAAGAACTCCTGCAGCAAGATTGCTGCAGGAGTCTCTAGTTTTCATTCACTTTTCGGGATCGACGTCATTCCGGGCAAACTGGGGTCTCTGTCTCAGAAATCTGAGACGTTCCATCAGTGGACTTTGCAGCATGGCTATCGGACTGTTCGGAAGAAATCCGATCACCTTCCATGATCGCCTTAAATTCTTCCTCATCCATTTTTTCCGTCTGCAGCAGTCTCTCTGCTACCTGATGCAGTTTATCCATATGCTCAGTCAGGATGTTTGTACAATCGACATAGCATTTCTCAACGATATCCTTGATTTCCTCATCGATATCCGTAGCAATCTGCTCCGAGTAATTCCTGCTCTGCGTAAAATCTCGTCCAAGAAATACCTCGTTCTGATCTCCATACACGACAGGGCCAAGTTTTTCTGAGAAACCATATTTGGTAACCATACTCCGGGCAATCTTTGTCGCTCTCTCAAGATCATTTGAGGCTCCGGTGGAAATATCGTCAAGAACAAGCTGCTCCGCAACACGACCGCCAAGAAGAGTCGTAATCTCGCCAATCATCTCATTCTTTGTCTGATAATTCACGTCCTCATCCGGTAAAGACATCGTAAATCCACCTGCCATTCCGCGTGGAATAATCGAGATCTGATGGACAGGTGACTCAGGAGTTTTGTAGTAAGTCGAAACAGCGTGACCTGCTTCATGAAAAGCAGTCAGTTTTTTCTCCTTATCAGTAACGACCCTGGATTTCTTCTCAGGACCGGCAATGACCTTGATCGTAGCTTCTTCGATTTCTTCCTGAGTAATTGCCTTCTTATTCTTTCTGGCAGCCAGCAACGCTGCCTCATTCAGCAGGTTTTCAAGATCAGCACCGGTAAAACCGACTGTACCCTTGGCGATGGTCTTCAGTTCAACATCAGGCCCCAGAGGCTTTCCTTTTGCATGAACCTTCAGTATTTCTTCTCTTCCCTTAACATCAGGAAGCCCGACATAGATCTGTCTGTCAAATCTGCCAGGTCTGAGGAGCGCACGGTCAAGAATATCAGCACGGTTCGTTGCAGCAATAATGATGACTCCTTCATTGCCGGAGAATCCATCCATCTCGACCAAAAGCTGGTTCAGTGTCTGCTCTCTCTCATCATGTCCGCCACCGAGTCCAGCACCACGCTGACGGCCAACCGCATCGATCTCGTCGATAAATACGATACACGGGCGCTCCTTTTTCGCACGATCAAACAGATCCCGTACTCTTGATGCACCGACACCGACATACAGTTCCACAAAATCGGAACCGGAGATAGAAAAGAACGGAACTCCTGCCTCGCCAGCAACCGCTCGCGCCAATAATGTTTTTCCTGTTCCGGGAGGGCCAACAAGCAGAACACCTCTCGGAATTTTAGCGCCAAGCATACTGAAACGCTGAGGGGCTTTCAGATACTCTATGATCTCCTGGAGTTCTTCCTTTTCCTCGTCACAGCCGGCAACGTCGTCAAACGTTGCTTTTCTACCCTCATCGTCCCGTCCGACTCTGGCTCGACCGATATTTGCTACCCGTCCACCGCCACCCTGCTGGCGCATGCTTAGATAAAAAACGATAAACATCAATGCAGACAATAGAAGCGGAAGCCATTCAACGATGACGGCAAGAATCGAAGTTGATGCAGTATATGTATACTCCATTGGCGCCTTCGGATGTGCGTCATTGTACTCTTTAATGTAATCACTGACATCGAAAATGAACAGATCAACACTCGGAACCCGATAGACGTTTGTTTCTTCCTCTCCCCTGACTTTATAATTCAGCTGCCCGGAAGAAAGATCCAGAGAGAATGTCTCTACCTGCTGATTCCGAAACAGGTCAACGACCTGTGAATACTTTGTCTCGTTCGTGTTTAAAGACCGGAAAAAATATAATCCAGACAGCAACACCAGTAACAGAAGAAGAACTGCGAGACCTCGATTGTTTTGATTTTTTGTATACATGTTTTCCTTTATTCTTGAATATTTATTCCGAGTAGACACTCGGTTTCAGAACGCCAATATACGGGAGATTGCGATAATGCTCATCATAATCTAATCCGTAACCGATTACAAACTCGTCCGGAACAACAAAACCGATGTAATCCGCATTGATGTCGGCCTGTCTTCTCTCGGGTTTATCAAGGAGGGTGCAGATTTGGATGCTGTTAGGTTTTCTTGCCCATAAATAATCTTTGATATAGTGGAGAGTTTTTCCGGTGTCAAGAATGTCCTCAACGATAATTACATCGCGTCCTTCAATGGGAAGGAAAATATCTTTCAGCATTTTAACCGCTCCGGTGCTGACAACTCCGCTTCCATAACTGCTGCACACCATGAAATCTATTTCCGTGTGAACATCGATCTCCCGAAGCAGATCAGCCATAAACATGACCGATCCTTTCAGCACGCTGACGACAACGATATCCTTGCCGGCAAAATCTTCTGTAATCTGTTTTCCGAGTTCCTTGACCCTCCGCTTGATCTCCTCTTCGGAAATCAGAACCTTCAGGACATCCTCTCTCATCTCGGACATACACTATCCTCCATTATTTCAATAATAAGTACTTTATCCGTTCGACAATTAACAGCAACTTCGGGACAAATGCCCTCTCCTTCAAGCCAAATGATCCTGTCTCCGCATTGAACGACTGCCTGTCGTTTTTTATCAGGAATCGTCAGACCTTTCTCCGCGAAGTATTTTTTCAAAGACTTAGAACATTTTCTTCGCAAAGAAGTAAACCGATCTCCATCTCTCCAGTTTCGAAGGATCAAACCATCGTTAACTTTATCATAATCAATGCAAGAATAAAACAAAGATTCATCCGGTGAAATTTTAATATTCGGTAAACTCTCTACTTTGAATCGGACCATTCTACCCGGAACGAACTGAACTGTAGATGGAATTATATCGATTTTCTGACAGATTTCCGGTGCATCAGGATCGAGAAACAACTGCCCTTTGGAACTTAACAAGGCATGCCCCTCCTTCAACTGGATCGTCCCATCTTCCAGAAACAAGCGTATGCCGTTCCGGATATCGTCGGAATCATAAGGTATGCCATTCTGGTCCAGATAACGCAATAAACAGTATTCAAGAACGATACGATGTTCATTTAATGCGTGTAAAGCTTTTATGCTTAACACACCGTTCTTATTGTTCTCACTCAGATATCTATCCGCTTTTTCTCTGAAATATGAATCTGCCTCTCTAGCAATGTCTGAAAAATCGGAGATGTGCTCTTCTACGGAAGGAAACAATACTTTGGCTGCAGGAAGAATCTGATGCCTGATGTAGTTCCTCGAATAACGGTCATCATCATTCGTGCTGTCCATACAGAATCTGATTTCTTTCTCAGCACAATACTGCTCTGTTTCTTTCCTGGACAAACATAACAACGGTCTGACAAGATATTCTGCCCTTCCGGTCATTCCGGAAACGCCGAGAAGACCACTTCCCCTCATTAAGCGGAAAAAAACTGTTTCCGCCTGATCCGATTTCGTGTGACCAAGAGCAATGAGATCCGATTCCGTTTTTTCTTTTGCCTTGGCCAGGTATCGATACCGCAGATCGCGCAGCAATGCTTCAGAATGATTCGCAACTTCTTCTTCAGACAATCTGTAAACAATGAGCGGGATCCTCCTGCTTTTGCAGTAATCCTCAACAAACTGCTCATCTCTCAAAGCCTCTTCTCCCCGAACACGGTGGTTCAAGTGGAAGGCGGTTATTTTTTTTATTCCGAATAAATCTGAACACCGAACGAGGATGTCCAGCAACGCCATTGAATCCGCACCGCCAGACACTGCAACGAGAACTGTTGAACCCGCAGGAAACAGTTCTCTGTCTTTTGAATACCTGAGTACTTTAGAAATCGTCGTGTTCATACTCGACAGAAGTAAATCTGGTAATATCCCCTTCAAAATTCAAGTGAAGATTCCGGACCTCGCCATGGCGATTCTTTGAAACCATCAGAAGGATGTCCTGCAATGCGGATTCCCGCTCTTCTTCCGGCGTTTCACGATGCAGGAACATGACGATATCCGCATCCTGCTCGATAGATCCAGAGTCCCTGAGGTCTGAAAGCATCGGACGTCTTCTTTCCTTTTCAGTTCCTCTGCTCAGCTGGGACAACAGTATTACTGGCACATCCAGTTCTTTTGCCATTATTTTGAACGACCTGGTAATCTCAGATATTTCATTCACTCGGTTTTCACTTCTCCTACCTGATCCGCTCATCAACTGAAGATAATCAACGACAACAAGCCCCAGATTTTTTATCCTTCTCGCCTTAGCCTTGATCTCCTGAACAGAGATACCGGAAGTATCATCCAGATATAAACGTGCCGACGACAACTCAGATGTCGCTTCTGTGACTTTATCCATTTCCTCATCAGTGAAATCGCCAGTTCTGAACTTCTGGGAACGAACACCAGCCAGAGAACTGATGATTCTCTGAGCAATCTGCTCTTTCGTCATCTCCAGCGAGAAAACTGCAACTGCAATATCGTTTCTGCTTCGGACAACGTTTGAACACAGATTCAGTGCAAAACTTGTCTTTCCGACCGAGGGGCGCGCCGCCAGAATAATCAGGTCGGAACGGTTCAGGCCAGTCGTGATCTGATCCAGATATGAGAAACCGGTAGAGATACCAAGGTATTTCTGTCTGTCATCTCCAGACAGTTTTTCAAGGTCAGCAAGCACGTTGTAGGAAACATCCATGATACTACTCATATCCGAACTCTTTCGGAAATTCCTGATATCATAGATTTTTGCCTCTGCCAGATCCAGTAGTCTTGCAGGTTCATTGGAAGCATCCAAAGAAGCTTCAATCACATCCCTGCAGGAGCTAATCAGAGACCTGGTGATATACTTATCCGCAACAATTCTTGCGTAGGTCAGCGCGTTAGAAAGTGCCGGTACAGTTTCTCCCATGCTGAACAAATATACTTTTGCGTCTTCCGCATTCTGGAAAACACCCGCACTGACAGTCGCATCCAGTACTGTAACGAGATCAACCGGTTTCCCGGAACTCTGAAGCATCAGCATCTCACGGAAGATGTCTGCATTCTGCTGGTTGTAGAACATATCTGCGCGGAGTATAGCAGCAACATCATCAAGAATCGAAGCATCTACAATGATTGCCCCAAGAACTGCCTGCTCTGCATCAGTGCTGTACGGAAGTTCGAAAGAATCGCCGAACTGAATACCAGCTGCCATTATTTCTCCTTTTCAACAACATGGATCGACACACCGGAGGTAATTCCGGCATAAAGTTTAATCGTTGCCTTGTAATCGCCAACTGCTTTGATATCATCCATCTCGATCTTTTTCTTATCGATTTCCACTCCAAATTCTTTTGCAATCACATCTGAGATTTCTTTGGAAGTAATCGCCCCGAACAATCTGCCTTTATTTCCGACTTTCGCAGGAATGGTGACAGTTTTTCCATCGATACGCGCAGCAAGTTCTTTTGCCTGCCCAAGTTCCATTTCTTTTCGATGCTCTTTTGCATCATTCTTTGCTTTCAGTTCGTTGAGGACCTTATTGTCCGCCTCAACAGCGAGCTTCCTGGGGAAAAGATAGTTTCTGGCATATCCGTCCGAAACATTTACCAGTTCGTCTTTCTTCCCGGTTCCTTTAATATCCTGCAGTAAAACGACTTTCATTTTTTCCTCCTGGTAGTATGATTAGATTTCCATAACAACAGTCAGAACCATTGGATTCCTTTTTGTCCTCTGATAGAGAAGACGACCGACTTCTTCACGCAAAGCAGATTTCAATTCATTCCTGCGTCGTTTGTTTTTTCCCGCAAAACGTTTCAGAACAGTCGATGCCGTTTTCTTAACGTCTTCAATCAGATCCTCAGATTCTTTCATATAGATGAATCCTCTGCTGATGACGTCAGGTCCGCTTATCAGATTGCCATTATTCTCGTCGATTGTGCAGACGATAACGACCATGCCTTCACTGGCCAAGTGTTGTCTGTCGCGGAGGACAGCAGTTCCGACGTCTCCAACGCCTATTCCATCCACCATGACCCTGCCGCTCTCTACATCTCCTGTAATCGAAGCAGAACGTTCCTTGAACGATACAACATCGCCAATCTCCGCAAGCAGAACATGTTTTTTATCATAACCAAGATCATAAGCGATCTCAGCATTTTTCAGAAGATGTTTGTATTCTCCGTGAACAGGCATATAGTATTTCGGTTTAATCAGTGAGAGCATCAGTTTGATTTCATTCTGACAAGCATGTCCCGAAGCATGGACTTCATACATTGATTCATATATGACATCGCTTCCGAGTTTCAAAAGAGAATTAATAACGGAAGTGACTGTCTTCTCATTTCCCGGAATAGGTGTAGCTGAGATAATGATAAAATCATTTTCCGTGATTGAGACCTGCCTGTGAGTTCCAGCAGCCATTCTGGAGAGCGCAGACATCGGTTCCCCCTGACTTCCTGTTGTGATAATCACCAAGTCCTCAGGACGATATTTTGAAATCTCTTCGATTGCAATCAGTGTTTTCTCTTTGTAGTGAAGATAGCCTAGACTTTGTGCCAGTTCAACCGTACCAATCATGCTTCTTCCGGAAATGGCAATCCTTCTTCCATGTTTCTCAGCGAAGTCAATGATCTGTTGAATCCTCTGCACATTTGAGGAAAAAGTTGCGATGATTACTCTTTTACCATCTGCACGGGAGAATAATGCTTCAAACGACTCGCCAACATGGCTCTCCGAGACACTGTTTCCCGGTCTCTCTGCGTTTGTAGAATCACAGAGCAGTGCAAGGACTCCTTTTTTCCCATATTCACCCAGTCTGGCGAGATCTGCAGTTTTCTCAAAAACTGGAGTATAGTCAATTTTGAAATCCCCTGTATGAATAATCACCCCACCGGGTGTCGTAATCGCTAGAGCGGAAGAATCAGGGATCGAATGATTCATATGGATCATCTCAACCGAGAATTTCCCTAACTTGATCGTAGAGCCCGCCGGAACAGTATGTAGGAGATTCGATTGAACAAAACCGTCCTCCCTCAATTTGTTCTCAACCAACCCTATCGTCAGCGCTGTGCCGTAGATCGGGATCGAATATTCATGAAGCAAAAATGGGATGCCCCCGATGTGATCCTCATGACCATGTGTAAGTATAAGTCCCTGAATCTCATCCTCTATCTCGCTGAGATAAGAAAAATCAGGAATAACAGCATCCACGCCAAGAAGGTCATCATCCGGGAAAGCCATTCCACAGTCGACAATTACTGCCTGTCCGTCGCAACGGATGACTGTCATGTTCTTTCCGATTTCTTCCAGTCCCCCCAGAGGAATCACCTGAACCTCCGGTTTTCCCCTTCTTCCAGCGTTTTTTGATGCTGTCTTTGTTTTATAACTGCCAGAATTGTTTGATTTATACTGATCAGAATGATTCTGTAAGTCTATTTTTGAATACGTTTTTTCTTTCAATCAATCATCTCCTTATAAAAGTGTATATTCCTAAATATTGTACAATTACCGCACTTTAAAAGCAACTGACTAGATGGCGGAACAGGTTCCCCGGTAATCAACACAACGCAATAACTATGAATAAAGTATGGTAAAATATTATAAAAGCGAGTAAAGAAAGGTTTGAACCCATTCCTATGAAATCAATCTCTATCTATACCGATGGTGCTTGTTCTGGCAACCCCGGTCCGGGAGGATGGGGTGCCGTTCTGATTTATAACGGACGTGAAAAAGAACTGTCTGGCGGAAAATCACTCACAACAAACAACGAGATGGAGCTCACAGCAGTAGTGGAAGCCCTCTCCGCATTGAAAGAGCCGTGTTCCGTAACTCTGTACAGTGATTCCTCCTATGTCGTCAATGCCATAAATCGACAGTGGCTCTCTTCCTGGAAGCGGAACAACTGGAAAAATTCCAAAAAAGAAACTCTGCCGAATCTTTTGTTATGGCAGAAACTGGATCAGCTTCTGCAAATCCAGGATGTTTCCTTCGTATGGGTAAAAGGCCATGCAGAGGATAAATACAATAACAGATGTGATGCTCTTGCCGTGGCTGCAACACAGAAATACAAAGGGCTGTAGCCAGAACCCGCTGAATCTATTGCTTGATTTCTTTCCCATGTGATAACATTATTACATGTTTCAACAGGAGGTAATTCTATGGACGAGTCCTACTCCAATTTCATCCATGACGTGATCGATGCAGATCTTGAAGCAGGTGTGGTCAATAAGATCCATACCCGTTTTCCGCCTGAGCCAAATGGATATATCCATATCGGAAGCGCTAAGGCAATCTGGATCAACTGGATGACTGCAAAAAAATATAATGGCAAGTTCAATCTTCGCTTTGACGATACAAACCCCGTTCATGAAGACGATGAATTTGTAAACTCTATTCTGGAAGACATCGAGTGGCTTGGCTGTTCACCTAACGGCGGGATTTTTTATGCTTCCGATTACTTCGACAAAACTTACGAACTGGCGGAACAACTGATTCTGGACGGGAAAGCCTATGTGGATGATCTTTCCCCGGATGAGATGAGAGAATACCGCGGTTCATTGACAGTCCCCGGAAAAGAAAGCCCCTACCGGAATCGTTCTGTGGAAGAGAATCTTGATCTGTTCCGCAGAATGCGTGCAGGGGAATTCCCCAACGGTTCTCATACGCTTCGCGCCAAAATCGATATGAGCAGTCCGAACATGAACATGCGTGACCCCGCGATCTACCGGATTCTGCATGTCCCTCATCAACGTCAGGGAGACAAGTGGTGTATCTATCCCCTGTATGACTATGCTCACCCTATTCAGGATGCAATTGAAGGGATTACACACTCTCTGTGTTCAATCGAATTCGAGAACCACAGACCTCTTTATGAGTGGGTAATTGATAACATCAAACTGGACAGGCATCCGATGCCGAAACAGCGCGAATTTGCCAGACTCAATGTGACAAATACTGTTATGAGCAAGCGTTATCTCCGTCAGCTTGTTGAAACCGGAATCGTTGATGGCTGGGACGACCCCCGCATGCCCACGATTTGCGGTTTGCGCAGACGCGGTTATACTCCTTCCTCAATCCTGACATTTGTCGAGACGGCGGGCGTATCCAAAACTGACAGTCTTGTTGATGTTGCCTTACTTGAACACTGTATCCGTGAAGAACTGAATGCAAATTCTGAAAGACGCGTTGCTGTTCTTGATCCGGTCAAAGTGAAGATCCTGAATCTCTCCGATGACTATTCAGAACGCTTCAGACTTCCCAATCATCCTCTAAAGCCTGAACTCGGAACAAGAGATGTGTCTTTTTCCAATGAACTGTACATTGAACGCAGCGATTTCATGGAGCAACCTGTCCCGAAATATCACAGACTGTATCCGGGAAATGAAGTTCGTCTGATGGGATCCTACATAGTCAAATGTACGGGTTACAGCAAGGATAAAAATGGAAATGTTACAGAAATCTTCTGCACTGCAGACCTTGAGACGGGTGGAAAAAATCCCGCAGACGGTCGTAAAATCAAAGGCACTATCCACTGGGTCAATGCGAAAGACTGTGTTGATGCAAAAATCATGCTTTATGATCATCTGTTTACCCGGGAAAACATGAATATTCTTCCTGATGGGAAAACATATGGAGATTATTTAAACACGGATTCAGTACGTGAAATGCCAAATGCCAAACTGGAACGTTCACTTGCCGATGCTACCGATGATAACCGATATCAGTTCGTCCGGAACGGATATTTTATCCGCGACAGTCACAATCCTGAAGTTTTCAACAACATCGTCAATCTAAAAGACAGCTGGGCTAAAAAATAAAATAATGAAAGAGCACTTGTTTCTATTGATCAAGAAGCAGGTGCTCTTATTTATGTACACCGGATCAGCAATAAAAAAAGAAAAAACCCTTGTAAAACAGTTAAACTGTTCTACAAGGGTCTGGAGCTGTTAGGCAGATTCGAACTGCCGACCTCGTCATTACCAATGACGTGCTCTGCCGACTGAGCTATAACAGCATATGGCGACCCGGATGGGGCTCGAACCCACGACCTCTAGCGTGACAGGCTAGCGTTCTAACCAACTGAACTACCGGGCCTAATGGCAGGGGCAGAAGGACTTGAACCCTCGGCATTCGGTTTTGGAGACCGACGCTCTACCAACTGAGCTATACCCCTATATGGTGGGCCTTCAGGGACTCGAACCCCGGACCGACCGGTTATGAGCCGGCTGCTCTAACCAACTGAGCTAAAGGCCCAAAGCTCGACAGCAAGGTTAATAATAACAGAATCACTGTTTAGTGTCAATAATTCGCTTTAAAAAAGGATCCTCAAGGATCCTTTTAAAAGGTGGCGCCTCAAGTAGGGCTCGAACCTACAACCCTC